>JACQGT010000622.1 GCA_016199425.1 Chloroflexota bacterium | reverse complement strand
CTTCGACAGGCTCAGGACAGTGCAAGCTCAGTACAAGTCCGGGGCTGAACTACCGGGCCTTGCCGGAGGAAGAAAAAGTGGCGCTGCTGGTGGACGAAATCCGCAGCCAACGACCGCTGACCGCGCAGCTTAACTTTTCCGAGGCTACGAATGAAACAATCGCCCTCTTCCGCCTGATCCAGACGGCCCAGGAGCGCATCGGCCCCCAGGCCATCCAGACGTATATTATCAGTATGACCACTTCCGTCAGCCATCTGCTGGAAGTGCTACTGCTGGCGAAGGACGCCGGTCTGTTTGGGGAGATCGGCGTTGTGCCCCTCTTCGAGACGATCGAAGACCTGCAAAACGCGCCGGCCATTATGCAGCAGATGTTCGAGACACCCATCTACCGGGAGCATCTGGCCCGGCGCGGCAACAGCCAGCAAATTATGATTGGCTACAGCGATTCCAACAAAGACGGCGGCTACCTGCGCGCCAACTGGATGCTCTATCAGGCCCAAAAGGAGCTGGCCCAGGTCTGCGAGGCCCATCACATGCGCCTCACCCTTTTTCACGGGCGGGGCGGATCGATTGGGCGGGGCGGCGGGCCGGCCAACCGGGCCATTCTGGCTCAGCCGCCGGGGTCGATCAGAGCACGCATCAAAATCACCGAGCAGGGCGAAGTGATCAGCAACCGCTATAGCAACGAAGTCATCGCCCACCGCCATCTGGAACAACTGGTCAACGCCGTGCTGCTGACCAGCGGCAAGCGGCCTGACTTCCCCAAAGAGGCCGAATGGGCGGCGGTGATGGAGGAGACGAGCAGACGGGCCGAGAAGCACTACCGGGCGCTGATCCACCAGCCCAATTTTTTGCGCTACTTCCACGAGACGACGCCCCTGGACCAGATCAACCAGCTCAACATCGGCTCGCGCCCGGCCAAACGGAAAGCGACAAGCGGCGTCTCCGACTTGCGGGCGATCCCGTGGGTTTTTGCCTGGAGCCAGAGCCGGGTCAATCTGCCCGGCTGGTATGGACTGGGCGCAGGAATTGACAATTGGCTGCAAGAAAAGGGAGATGTGGTGGCGAGCGAACGGCTACAGCTCCTCCGGGAGATGTACAGCGAGTGGCCCTTCTTTCGCACAGTCATTGACCGGGCCCAGGTAAGTATGCGCCGGGCTGATATGCCCATCGCCAGCCTCTACGCCAGCCTGACCGACGAGGATGTGCGCGCCGCGATCTTTACGAGCATTCAAGCCGAATACGCCCGCACCGAACGGGCCATCCTCGCCATCACCGGCCAGGCCGCGTTGCTGGACAATGAACAGTGGCTGCAACGCAGCATCAATTTGCGCAACCCCTACGTGGACCCGCTCAATACCATCCAGGCTGCCCTGCTCAAACGCATCCGCAGCGAACCAGAAGCCAGCGAAGGGCTGCGGCCCGTGTTGCTGCTTTCCGTCAACGGTGTGGCCGCGGGGTTGCAGGGGACAGGGTAAAGAAGATATTGGGTATTGGATATTTCGTTGGTAGCATTGGTTGCGCGCAAGAAAATGAGCCGGTACTGCAAAAGCTGAAAGCACGAATGATCGTCACTGATCAATACCCAATACCCAATATCTGAAGACCCTTCATTTTCAATGAGGCTCCAATCTTGACTACCCTCTCTTCCACCGTCGATGGTCTGATGATTGACATCGCCGGTGTTCTGACGATTGGCGGGGAAACCATACCGGGCGCGCAAGAAGCGTTGCATACGCTGCGCGCCCGGGGTATTCCCCTGCGCTTTATCACCAATACTACCATCTACTGTCGTCACACCCTGTGTGAATTGCTGCAGAGCCTGGGCTTTGCTGTGGAATTGGACGAGCTTTTCACGGCAACCCTGGCCGCCTCCCGCTACCTGCAGGAGCAGAAGGCCGAGCGCTATCTCCCCCTGCTCATGCCCGACGCCCAACAGGAATTCGTCGGGATCGATGTAGACGAGGAGAATCCTCAGTATGTGGTGGTGGGTGATTTGGGGGCCGGTTTCACTTATGCCCGGTTGAACGGGGCCTTCCGTGCCCTGCTCAACGGCGCGCAACTGGTGGCCCTGCACAAGAAGCGCTTCTGGCGCACACCGGATGGACTCTTTATGGACGCGGGGTCCTTCGTCGCCTCCCTGGAATTTGCCGCGGAAGTGGGCGCTCTGGTGGTGGGCAAGCCGAGCAGTGCCTACTTCCGTATGGTGCTGGACGATCTGGGTGTGCCGCCGGGACGGGTGGCGATGATCGGCGACGACATCGAAGCCGACGTGCGCGGCGCGCAGAAGGTGGGTGCGCAGGGCTGGCTGGTCAAGACCGGCAAATTCCGCCGCGAAGACCTGGGACGAGCGATCTGGCCGGAGCGGATTTTTGAGAGTTTCGAGGAACTCGTAGAGAGATTTTGCGCGGAATAGATTCGTATTGCGTATTTCGTATTGCATAAGGTGGCATAGCCACAAAAAGTCTCCCGCAGAGACGCAGATGCTCAGAGGAAAAAAGCGCAACTAACGCATGTGACGCGGTGTCCTGAGCCTGTCGAAGGGTCGATCTTTT
>JACQGT010000621.1 GCA_016199425.1 Chloroflexota bacterium | reverse complement strand
GCACACCACTATCAGTGCCGCTCTTTGATGCTCACTAATTTCCTTCCATTTCGTGTCTCACTTTTATTGACACATTCCGCCCGTTACAGCGCGGGATGTGATGAGGGGGTGCGGGTCGTTGGGTCTGGATTGTCAAAGGCCAGGGGTAAGGCCTGGCGTAAAGAGTATAACGTGCTTTGGCGGGGAAAACAAACAGCAGAATGGCACTTGGGGGGGCGGCCAGGGCTGGCCGCGCTCTCACTCAGCCGCCCGCGCTGCGGACAATCTCCACCCCTTCGCCCACGGCCAGGGCAGCCACCTGACCCGTCCCGCCCAGCCGGTGATAGGTGTCGGCCAGGAGCGCGGGGTCCAGGGTGGCCTGTGCGCCGCCGGTGAAGTCTTTCCAGAGGATGTGGTGCATGGGGATGAGGGTTCGGGGGGAGATCTGCCAGGCCAGAAGCGCGGCTTCGTGGGCGTTCATATTGCCCCCCACGCCGTTGATGACCGTCAGCATGGCGTCGATGGGGCGCTCTTTGTCGTAGGCCAGGGCGCGCAGACGCAGGTCGTATTCCGTGTCGCCCGTGTGGTAGATGCGCAGCCCCTCCGTCTCGATGAGCAGACCGATAGCGTCGGGCGTCTCCCAGCCGGGGATACCGGCCAGGTGGCGGGCCGCTACGGCTATGATACGCACATCGCGGAAGGTGTGGCTCTCGCCTGCGCTGAGGGCCGTCACCCGTTCCGCCGGCACCAGCCAGCCCAGCAGCCGCGAACGGCAGCTCGGCGGGCCGAGAAAGCGGCATTGGGAGCGCCGGGCCAGAATCGGCAAGCCTTCCGGGTCCAGGTGGTCTTCGTGCCAGTGGGTGGCGACCACCAGATCCGGCGCGGCCTCCTCTACGGGGATGGGCGGGGGTCCGGTCCGTTCCACGCCGAAGATGCGCGCCACGCAGTTGCTGAAATAGGGGTCCACGTAGACCTGCGTGCCGGTGGAGGTCTTGAAGACGAAGCCAGTGCCGCCCAGCCACCAGGCCATCACACTGCCAGGGCGCACACTGGTTTTCGCAATGATTTGGGCCAGAGTTGTCATCTGTGTTATGAGTCCAGTGAAAAAGGGAAATTCTCCCGCAAAGACGTAGCGGCGCAGAGAAGTTCAAGAGGGAAATCCGTTTTTATCAGCGTTCATCTGTGGCTGGCTAAGCTCTTTTGCAGTAGACTCTGCTATCCCTTCGACATATCGATACGGTGCTTCTCGTCGGAGAACTCCAGATGGGCGTCGGGCCGGTTGAGTACCTCCGGGCGCAGGGCCGCGCCCAGACCGGGCCGCTCGGAGAGGCTGATCATCCCGTCGCGGATGGGCACAGGCTCGGTCATCACTTCGTTGTACCAGCCGTCGTAATAGGCGCGCACCGTCTCCACAATTTTGGCGTTGGGGATATGCAGCATCAGATGGGCCGCGGACCAGAGCGCCACCGGCCCGATGCAGTCGTGGCTGGTGATGGGCAGCAGATAGCTTTCCGCGAGATGGCAGATTTTGCGCGTCTCGCTCAGGCCGCCGCACCAGGCCATATCGGGCATAATAATATCCGCCGCGTTCTTCTCGATCACTTCCCGGAAGCCAAATTTGGAGATGAGCCGCTCGCTGACGCAGAGGGGAATCGTCGTGTCGTGTTTGAGCCGGGCGTAGGATTCCACATTGTCCGGCGGGATGATCTCCTCCAGCCACATCAGGTCGTAGGCTTCCAGGGCGTGGGCGATTTTGGTGGCTTCGGTCAAATTCCAGCGGGCGTGGCCTTCGATGGCGATTTCCATGCGGTCGCCCACGGCGCGGCGGATGTCCTCCACGTAGGAGACGCCCTTCTTCAAGTCCTCGCGTTTCAGATGATAGCCCACCGGCCCGACCGCGCCCGCGCCGGCGCGCTGGCCCACGGGTCCACCCAAAGGCACGCCGAACTGGTCGAAGGGCCAGATTTTCATGGCTTTGATGCCCTGACTGAGCAGTTCCGCGGCCAGATCGCCGCTGCCGCCCTCGGCCCAGCGCCGGTAGTCCTGGTGCTTGCCGTGACCCACGCAGGTGTTGTAGACCCAAATCGACTCCCGACAGCGCCCGCCCAGCAGATTGTAGATGGGCTGGCCCGTGTATTGCCCCAGCAGATCCCACAAGGCCACATCCACCGCGCTGATGGCCCTGGTCTCACTGCCGCCGTAGCCAAAGAAGTTGACGGTGTAGAACATATTTTGCCAATGGCTCTCGATGTCGAAGGCGCTGCGCCCCAGCAGGAGATTGGCAAAAACGTCGTGTACCAGCGCGCTGATGGCCCGGGGCACGTAAAAGGTCTCGCCCAGGCCGATCAGCCCGTCGTCCGTGTGGATGCGCACCCACGTCGTATTGGGCTGTTCGTCCAGCCAGATGGTTTCCAGGCGTGTGATTTTCATTGTCATAGGAGGGACTCCTTACCCTTTCACCGCACCGGCGGTGAGGCCGGAGACGATGTAGCGCTGCATTGTAAGGTAGAAAAGTACGGGCAGAATGGAAAAGATCATCCCGGCGGCCATATACTGCTCCACCGGCGTGGAGGCGATGGCCTTCAGGGTGGAGAGGCCCACGGACGCCGGCATAAATTCCGCCTTGCCCAGTAGAATGCTGGCATAGAGATATTCGTTCCAGGCAAAGAAAAAGGAGACCACCGCCACCGCCACCAGCCCCGGCGCGGAGAGCGGCAGCACAATCCGCCAGACGACGCTCAGCTCCGTGCAGCCGTCCACCACGGCCGCATCCAACACCTCCGGCGGCACAGTGTCGAAGACGCCCTTGAGAATCCAGATGCAGATAGGCAGGATGAAGGCGGCGTCGATGAGGGAGAGCGCGGGCAGGCTATTGAGCATATTCAGCCGCCGGTAGATGACGTAGAGGGGAATCAGCACCAAAATCTCTGGCAGCATCTGTGTCACCAGCAGGAAGAGGCCGAAGGTGGAGCGTCCCTTCCAGCGCAGGCTGGAGAGGGCATACGCGCCCAGCACCGAGAGCGCGGTGCAGAGCAGCATGGCCATCACTGCAATCAGAAAGGAGTTGCGCAACCAGAGCGCGATGGGGTGATGGCCGAACAGTTCGGCAAATTGGGTGACAGTAATCTCCTGGGGGAAGAGGGGCGGTGGAAAGTGCAGGGTGTATTTGTTGGGCTGGAAGGTGCTGACCGCCATCCAGTAGACCGGGAAGACCGTCAGCAAAGAGACCGCGGCCACCGTCACGTAGAGCGCGGCCTGACCCACTTTCTGTCGTACTTTGTACTTCTTACCGGCGCTCTCTGCGTCTGCTGCGTGAGTTGTCATAGCACTCGTTTTGCTGTTGAATGTAGGACGGAATGGTATTCCGTCCGCTTTGGCGCGGACTGGGCGGATTGCCAATCCGCCCTACGGCTGAAGGTAGGACGGACTGGGCGGAATGCCATTCCGCCCTACGCGTTCTCCTGGGCGCGCCGGGCCTGCAGAATGACAAAAAAGATGCCGATCACCAGCGAGACGACGAACCCGGCTACGCCCAACGCGGTGGCATAGGAGTAGTCGTAGAAGCGGAAGGCCGTGTTGTAGATGCGGATCACAATCGTCTCCGTCGCGCCGGAGGGCCCGCCGCCGGTCATCAGGTAGATGATCGTAAATTGCTTGAACGAAAAAATCGAGGCCAGCACCACCAGCAGTTCCAACGTCGTACCGATGCCCGGAACGGTAATGTTCCAGAAGAGTTGGAAGGGGCTGGCCCCGTCCACTTTGGCCGCCTCGTAGAGTTCCTGGGGCACGGCTTGCAGCGCGGCCAGAATCACCAGACTGTAGAAGGGGAAGGCTTTCCACGAAGCGATGAGCACCATCCAGCCCATAGCCAGGCCAGGAACCTGTAGCCATTGGGGGTTTTCGGCGACGCCGGGCAGCATACGCGCCAGGATGTTGACCACGCCAAACTGGGGGCTGAGAATCCAGATGAAGATCATCACCACCGGCACTTCGGGCAAGGCCCAGGGCATCATCAGCATCCCCCGCGCCACGGGCCGGGCGCGGAAGGGACGGTTGAAGAGCAGCGCGGTACACAGCCCCGCCCCCAGCGCCACAAAAATGACCAGCCCGGTGAAGGTGAGGGTCGTCTGGATGACCTTCCAGAATTCAGGATCCCGGAACATTCGCGCGTAGTTGTCCCACCCCACCCAGACCGGCGGATTCTTCGACGCCAGTTCGATGCGGGTAAAGCTGCCGTAGATGCCCTGGGCGATGGGGTAGACGATCAGCAGCCCTTCGTAGAGAATGATGGGCAGCACCAGCGCGTAGGGCAGCCAGTGGATGCGCTTGCGGGCGCGGGCGGGCGTATTCGTCTGTTCGCTTGGGTTGAGCTTGCGGTGTCCTGAGCCTGTCGAAGGGTCGAAACCGCGGCCTGCGGCTAAATCCGTCACGGGTTTGCGTCCCTACACTTTCAGATTGTGGCCGGACGCGCCCAACAGCCCGCCGCCCGCGTTCATGGCCAGATTGCCGCCGTCCATGGGGATAATCGCGCCGGTGATCCACGACGCCGCGTCCGAGGCCAGCCAGAGGGCCAGCCCTTTGATGTCGTCGGAGCGGCCAAAGCGCCCCGCCGGAATGCCGTGCAGGAATGTGTCGCGCAAATTCGGTTCGCGCTCCATGCGCGCTTCCAGCCCGTTATTCTTGCTCAACACCTGCGCGGGCAGAATGGCGTTCACCCGCACGCCCCGCCCGCTCCATTCCGTGCTCAGCTCCTTCGTCATGTGGATCACAGAGGCCATAGCCATGCCGTAGGTGGACTGTTGGCGGGCCAGGGAGCTGACGCCCGATATAGAGCCGATGCTGATGATGCTGCCCTTGCCCTGGCGCAGCATCCGCCGCCCGGCCTGTTGGGTGGAGTAGTAGCGGCCAAAGACCAGACTCTGGAAGACCCACTGAAACTCGTCCATCGTGATCTCTTCGGCGGCCTTTTGGATGCCGTTGCCGGCCACATTGCCCAGAATGTCCACCCGCCCGAATTCTTTGTCCACGAGCGCGTAGACCCGGTCCACATCGGCATAGCTGGAGACATCGCAGGTCACCGGGATGGCCCGGCGGTGTCCTGAGCTTGCCGAAGG
>JACQGT010000658.1 GCA_016199425.1 Chloroflexota bacterium | reverse complement strand
CGGTGGAACGCACGCCGCATCCGGTCCAGGCGCGGCTGGAGGATACGGCTCTGCTGGTCGGCTACATCACAGCCCCGGCGCGCGGCGAACGGGGGCTGGACGTGACCCTCTACTGGTTTGCCCTGGCTGAGACGAGCGCCAATCTGAACGTTTTTGTCCACCTCTTGGGCACAGACGGCGGGGTGATTGCCCAGCACGACGGCGCGCCTGTGGGTGGCTTTTCCCCCACCAGCCGCTGGCAGGCCGGGGAGATTATCGCCGACACCCACCGAATTTTGCTGCCACCGGAAGTTGGGCCGGGCGTCTACGGGCTGAAGGCGGGGATGTACGAACCGGCAACAGTGACGAATCTGCCCGTCCATCCGCCCGCGCCGGACAACCGGGTGGAGTTGGGGGTGGCGCGGGTTGAGTTGAACGAATTTCGAGTTGTTAGGACAGGAGAGAAGTGATACACTCCAACCAAATGACAGTGGGGGTAGTGGGCATAAAGAAGGAGAAAGACGAATGTCATCCACAGCGATTGTATGGGAAGTGCCGGAGGGTTTATATCGAGAACTGCTCACGGCACAACAAGAGCTTGCCTTTCCTCACCTGGCCGATCTGATTGCGCAGGCGGTGCAACGCTATTTGGCGGAGGTACAGCGCCAAGAATGGCAACAGGAGTTTCGTGAGTTGCAGAAGCAGGTGCGGATGTCAGGTGACTTGCAACTGGGGGCGACCAAAGAGGAAGTGATTGACAGGTTGCGCGAGCAGCGGCGGCAACTCTTTGAGGCCGAGTATGCGCATCTGTATTGACAGCAACCAGTTCATTTTTGGCATCGCTGGCACAGACGCTGCTTCGGAACGACTATACTGGAGCGTTCACTGTGCTGAATCCCGAAGAATTTCTGCGCAAGTATTTTGCTGGCGTGTAACACCTGCCGAACAACCGATGCACCAGACTGAGAAGCGCCGTGCTGCTTGAATTCCCCCTGGCGGACCGGGGGTCTACGGGCTGAAGGCGGGGATATACGAACCGGCGACGGTGACGAATCTGCCGGTCGAGCCGTCCACGCCGGATAACCGGGTGGAGTTGGGAATGGTGCAGGTGAGAGACTGAGCGGCGCGAATCGGCCTCCTTTTTTGTCTCTGGCATGGCTTGCGGATTCGGGGTATACTTGGCCCATCGGTTTCCAACCCCTATCCTACAAAACCGGTTCGCGCAGATGACAACCCAAGCACAGGCCAATACCCCCGCCGTCGGCTATGTCGCGCTGGTGCGGGGCAATGGCAATTTCCGCAATCTCTGGCTGGGCCAGATCGTCAGCCTCCTGGGCGACTGGTTCAACCTCATCGCCTCGGCCGCGCTGGTGGGGATGCTCACCCAATCGGGGCTGGCCATCGGCTCCCTTTTCGTCGTGCGGATGCTGGCCCCCTTCCTCATCAGCCCTATCGCCGGGGTGGTGGCCGACCGCTACAACCGCAAGCACATCCTCATCGCTGCGGATCTGGTGCGGGCCGCAGTGGTCTTCGGCTTCCTCCTCGTGCGGCAGCCGGGGGACGTCTGGTTGCTCTATACGCTGACGGCTGTCCAGTTGGCCCTGAGCGGCTTCTTCTTTCCGGCGCGCAACGCCATTCTGCCCGACATCACCCGCGCCGATGAGTTGGGCGCGGCCAATGCTCTCAGTTCCGCCACCTGGTCGGTGATGCTGGCGCTGGGCGCGGCCCTGGGCGGTCTCGTCTCCGGCACTTGGGGCATCTATCCCGCCTTCGTCATCGACGGCATCACCTTCCTGCTTTCCGCTCTCTTTATTTGGCAGGTGCGGGTTCACAGCAAGCCCAGCCTGGACGCCTCCGATAAGAGCGTGGCCGCGGCGGTGGGCCAATATGTGGACGGGCTGCGCTATCTGCGCCAGCATACGGATGTGCTGGCGGTGGCGGTGCAAAAGGGCATCAACTCCCTCTTTCTCTCCTCCGGTTTTCAGGTGCTGCAGGTGGCGATTGCCCAGGATGTTTTTGTCATCGGCGAAGGGGGCGGCGTCAGTCTGGGGCTGATGTTTGCCCTGGCCGGGGTGGGCACGGGCATTGGGCCGATTCTGGCGCGCAAATACACGGGGGACAGCAACCGGGCCCTGCGCTGGGCGATTGCTCTGGGCTATCTGATCGGGGGGCTGGGGATGGTGCTGACCGCGCCGCTGATCAGCTTTGGCGCGGTGCTGCTCGGCACCGCTCTGCGGGGCATCGGCGGCGGGATGATTTGGGTCTTTTCCACCCAACTACTGCTCCAGTCCGTGCCGGGGCAGGTGCGGGGGCGGGTCTTTGCGATGGAGTTTGCCATCTTCTACCTGGCCAGCGCCGCCGCCTCCAGTCTGGTGGGCGCGGGGGTGGATACGGGCCTGGGCATCTCCGGCGTCATCTGGTGGATGGCCGGGCTGAGTCTGATCCCCGCGGGGCTGTGGACGCTCTACGTCTGGCGCAAGCAAAAATAGGAACACGGATTGACACGGATGGGATGGATTCGCACGGATGTAATCTGCGCAATCTGCGTCCCTATTTTTGTTGCCATAGATGTTCAGATAAAGATTTTCCCGGTAGGGGCGCAGCAAGCAGCG
>JACQGT010000657.1 GCA_016199425.1 Chloroflexota bacterium | reverse complement strand
GCTGTAGGGCGGATTGGTAATCCGCCTTACGAACATCACGTCCTCTTAAACGCCTTCTCCAACTCCCCAGAGGACAACTGAATCATCGTCGGTCTGCCGTGGGGACAGGTGCGGGGGGATTGGCATTCCTCCAACTGACGGAGCAGTTCCTTCATTTCAATGTCGCTGAGAATCTGTCCGGCTTTGATCGAGGCCCGTTTGCAAACCATCTTCACCAGTTGCGCCTCCAACTCCTCGCCCACCAGGTCCCGTTCCAGCGCCAACCCCTGGACGATCTCCTCCAACACCCGGCCCGCATCCTGCCCGGCCAGCACACTGGGCACGCTGCGCACCAGCCAGGTGTCCCCGCCAAAGGGTTCTACGTCGAAGCCAACTGCGGCCAGTTCCGGCATAAAAAGTGTCACCTGCCCAGCCAGGGCATCGCCCAAGTGCAGGGTCAACGGATTCAACAGTCCCTGGCGGGGAATGCCGCCGCCGGGAGCCAACCGCTGGGCCATAAATTTCTCGTACATCACCCGCTCGTGGGCCGCGTGCTGGTCGATCAGATACATCCCCTCCGGCCCCTCGGCCACAATGTACATAGCCCCCACCTGGCCGACTACGCGCAGGGGCGGCAGAGTCGTGCGCTCCCGCGGCTTGGGTGGGGGAAGGGGCGCGGGTTGAGATGCCGGGGTGACGACGGGTACGGCGGAGGAATCTGCCGGGGCGTACGGGATGGCATCCCGGGGCAGGTAGAGATCCATCGCCCGCTGGGTCTGCCCGGCGGCCAGGATACTTTCCCGGCGTTCGGCCCAGCCCGACGGCAGCCCGGCAGTGGGCGATTCTCCTGGCGCGGTCCAGCCGCTGGCGTCGTCCTCATCGCCACCAACGGCAAAGCCCGGCATACCGGCATTCTCCACCACCACCCGGCGCACGGCCTTTTGTACCTCTGAAAAAATCTGGCGCGCCTCCTGAAAACGCACTTCCGTCTTGCGGGGGTGAACGTTCACGTCCACCTGGGCCGGGTCCAATTCTACAAAAATAACACCGATGGGATAGCGGCCCACGGGCAGAAGGGTATGATAGGCCTGGACCACCGCGTGGGTCAGGCTGCGGTCCTCCACATAGCGGCGGTTGACAAATAAGTCAATCCCGCCCCGGTTGCCCCGCGTCAGCACCGGCAGGCTCACAAAGCCCGCAACCCCAATCTCCCCGCTCCCTTCCTCCCTTCCTCCCTTCCTTCCTTCCCCGTCCTTTCCCCAAAAATCTACTTCCTCCGACGCTCCCCCTCCCCGTTCGCCGCTCGCCGTTCGCCGATTCCTCCCAATCCCCACCATCTGCCGGGACGTTTCCAGCCCGTAGATTTTCGCCAGCACGTCGGTCACGTCGCCGCTGCCGGTGGATTGAAAGAGCAGCCGCCCGTCGTTGACCAGACTGAAACGGCGTTCGGGCCAGGTCAGGGCATAGCGCTGGACAATGGCGGAGATGTGGCCGGTCTCGGTGGTCTCCTTGCGCAGGAATTTCTTGCGGGCCGGGGTGTTGAAGAAGATATGCTCGACGGTGACGATTGTGCCCACAGGCATCCCCGCCGCGCCTTCGGAGACGATCTCTCCACCCTCGACGCGAATCTGCGCGCCGGCCTGGGCGGCTGTGTGACGGCTGGCCAGGGTCAGATGGCTGACCGCGGCAATGCTGTAGAGCGCCTCGCCCCGGAAGCCAAAGGTAGCGATGCGGTTGAGGTCGTCGGCGGTACGCAGTTTGGATGTAGCGTGGCGGTGTAGGGCCAGGGCGAGTTCGTCGGCGGGGATGCCGTGGCCGTCGTCGATCACCCGCAGCAGACGCTGGCCGCCCTCGCGAATCTCCACGCGGATCTCCCGCGCGCCGGCGTCCAGGCTGTTTTCGATGAGTTCTTTGGCTACGTTAGCCGGGCGCTCCACCACTTCGCCCGCAGCAATTTTGCCCGCCACGTCTGCCGATAGGAGATGAATGTTCATGGCCGGATTATCAGTAGGCCGCAATGCTCCGGGCGTGGTCCGTGACCGGCGGGAAGCATCTGTTGCGAAAGATTGATTATAGCATCCCCGCCGACCACTGCCAACAGTTCGCCGCCCGCCACATCCACCAGGCGCACAGCCACGGGCTCGCCCGCTCCGTCGCCGACCGGCAAGTGATAGAGACCCTTCACCAGCGCACTCTTGCCCTTCGGCGCGTCCACCAGCCGCGCCTGAAAAATCTGTCCGTCGTAGGCCGGATCGATCAACACCGCCTGCACCGTCGCCCGCCAATCTTCTAGCCTTTCTACCCCTGCCTGGGCAAGCAACTGCTCTACAGCGGGGCTGCGAAAGGCCCGAATCTCCACCCGCAGCCCGCCCGGCTCTCTCGTCACAGAAACCTCAGCTTCCGGCCCACCCGTCACCCCTTCGCCCTGCCACCCCCTCGCCCCGTCATCCCCAGCCCCCATCATCCCATCATCCCCGATCTGCCAAATCGTCCCCTCTGTCACCACTTCACCCTGCCACCCTGTCACCCTATCATCTGTCACGCGTAGTCCGCTTGTGCGCACGGCCCGCCAATTGTCATCGCAGCCGATCCAACGCCGGCCCAATTCTTCGGCCACGGCCAGCGTCGTCCCGGAGCCGACGAAAGCATCCAGCACCAGATCACCCGGATTTGTCCCTGTTTCGATAATGCGCCGCAGGAGACCGGTGGTCTTTTGGGTAGGATAATTGACGTCCTCGCTGGGGATAGTGCCCAGGCCGGGGATGTCGTCCCACAGATTGTCCACGGATCGGGTGACGACAAAGCGATTGCGGCCCCGTTTCTCCACGTAATACTTGACGCCGATGTTGCCCCCATTGGAGGCATAGACCCGGCGCTCCGCCTTGTCCACAATTACTGTGCCGCCGTGGGGCGCGTAGATACGCCCCGCCGTGTGTAGCTCCACCAATTTCTCAAAGCTGTAGCTACCCGGATGAGAGGTGCGGAAGAAGCCAGCTTCGTCCTCCATAAATTGGGCCGCGGCTTCGGCCCGGCTCAGCACAATCTCGCGCCGGGGTGGGTTCCAAACGGGCGCAGTGTCGGCGGAGCGGCGGAAGATGTGGATGTAGTGGGTGCTGTGGGGAAAGTAGTGGGCGTGGACTTTGGCCCCGCGTGCGGTCTGGCTGCGCCAGGCAATCGTATTGAGAAAACACTCTGGGCCGAAAATTTCTTCCAGCAGCAGGTGCAGATGGCTCTGGCGGCGATAGTCGCAGTGCAGCCAGAGGGTTGCGTTGGCGGCCATCAACTCCCGCAGCAGGAGCAGACGCTCGGCCATAAACTGGAGATAGCCACCCGGCGGCCAGGTGTCGGTATATTCGGCGCGCTCACCGATGACCGTCGCCGCTTTGCCCCGCAGCCGCACCCGGCTAGTCCACGCCACGCCCGAATCGTAGGGGGGATCGATGTAGACCAGTTGCGCTTTGCCGGCGTTGCCCTGGGCCAGCAGCCAGGCCAGACTCTCCCGATTGTCCCCGTGTAAGAGCAGCCCGCCCTGGCCGTGGGTGGTGGCAAAGCGTTCAATCATTCGGGCCGAGGGGGGTGTCACCTCCACCGAAAGACGCTTGCCCAGCCACTGCAAGACTGATTCCTGTGGGGTCCCAGTATGAACTTCAATGGTGGTTCGTGGTGCGGTCACAGTTGACGTTCGGCCCCTGGCTTGTTATAATCGACCCGTTCTCGCAAAGTGTATGTAATGCCGTTCCCGGAGGAAACTATGAATTTTTCGCTTTTGGCAAATCGGCGCATCTGGTTTGTGATGGGCTTTGCCCTGCTGTTGCTGTTGGCTGTCTTGTATGCATTGACTGAGACAACTCTGGGCGCGGTTCTAAGCGTTCATCTATACCTGCCACTCATATCCAAAATCCCACCGGGCAGCTGCTCGATACCTCCGTGCTAATATCCCCTCACTGAAGGTCCATTGGCAGCCCAATGAGAGACCCGGCAGATCGGCTTGCGTTGATCTGCCGGGTCTTTTTTGTTGAATGGTTATCCGCGTAGGGCGGACTGCCAGTCCGCCCTACGATCCCCCCGTCATGGCCGGGACAAAGTGAACTTCGCTGTTGGGTCCCACCGGCTCCCGCAGCCCTTTGTTGCCCACCGTCCCATCCACCGCCACACTCAGGCCGGGGCGGATGCGCTCCTCGTCGATGATGCGCGCGGCCACGCCGGGGTAACGGGCTTCCAACGCATCGACAATCGCTCGCACGTTTTCCCCTTCCACCTCTACCTGGCTCTTGCCGTCGGTGAGGGGGCGTATGAGGGGGGGTATCCAGACGATAGCCATTGACACATCCCTTCGGGAACACAGATATTGGGTATTGGATATTTCGTCAGCGGCGATTGGCGTTCAGAACAGGATTGGAGTGTAGTGAAAAGGTTACTACAGACCATCCAGCGTCCAACACCCCTGATCGCCACTACCAAACATCCAATACCTAATATCCTCTTACTTCTTCTCCGACATCGCTGCCAACAGCCGCGGCGGTGACATAGGCAGCTCTTCCATACGGACGCCGGTGGCGTTGTAGATGGCGTTGGCGACAGCCCCCGCGGGCGGCACGATATTCACCTCGCCCACGCCGCGCACCCCGTAGGGATGGCCGGGATAGGGCACTTCGACCAGAATCGTCTCGATCATCGGCAGGTCCAGCGCGGTGGGCATGCGGTAGTCCAACAGGCTGCCGTTGAGTAGTTGCCCCTTTTCGTTGTAGACGTATTCTTCGTTCAGCGCCCAGCCGATGCCCTGGACCACACCGCCCTGCATCTGCCCTTCCACATAGGAGGGATGGATGGCCCGGCCCACGTCCTGGGCAATGGTGAAGCGCAGAATCTGTACTTTGCCGGTCTCCGGGTCCACTTCCACATCGGCCAACTGCGTGGAGAAGCCGGGGCCGAAGTTGCGGGGATAGACCGTCGAGCTGACCATCAGCGGCTCGCCCGATTTGTAGATCAGCGCGGCGGCCTGTGGGAAGCTGCTGCGGTTGTCACCGCCGGAGAAGTCGCCGTTGGCATACTCGACGGAGGCCACATCCCAGATGTCGGCCAGCCGTTCCTTCATCTGCGCCAGCATCTCCACGCCCATATTGTGCGCGGCCATGCCTGTACTAAATGTGGTGCGGCTACCGCCGGTCACGTCGTTGTAGGCCACCGAATCGGTGTCGCCCACCCGGGGTTTGACCTGTTCGTAAGTAATTCCGATGGCTTCGGCAAACTGCATGGCAATGGAAGCCCGGCTGCCGCCGATGTCCGTGGAGGCTTCGTTCAGGCTGACTGTGCCGTCGGCGTTGAGAATCGCCGTGGCGCTGGATTTGCCGCCCCAGTTGTTCCAGTAGCCGCAGGCAATGCCCCGGCCCTGATACTTGCCGGTGAGGGGACTCTTGTAGTGATCCGAATCTGCGATGGCCTGGACTGTTTCCAACAGACCGACAGGCTCGGTAAACTGAACCCCATCGGGCCGCCGGTCGCCCTGCTTGGCCCCGTTGAGCAGCCGGAACTCGGCCTGATCAATGCCCAATTTCGCGGCCAGTTCGTTCATGACACTTTCGGTGGCGTAGGCCGCGTTTGTCCCGCCCGGCGCACGATAGGCCGCGGAGCGGGGACGGTTGACGACAATATCGTAGCCATCGACTTGCAGGTTGTCCAGCGCGTAAGGGGCGAAGACCACATTGGCCGCCGCGCCCACGGGTGAGCCAGGGAAGGCACCCGCCTCGTAATAGAGTTCGGCGTGGGCCGCGGTCAGCTTGCCAGCGCCATCCACGCCCATTTTGATGCGAATGTTGGAGCCAGAGGTAGGACCGGTGGCCTGCAAGACTTCGGTCCGGCTCATCACCAGTTTGACCGGCTTGCCCCCCGCCTTTTTGGAGAGCAGCACAGCCACCGGTTCCAGATAGACGTTGATTTTGCCGCCAAAACCGCCGCCGATCTCCGTGGGAATCACTTTGATCTGAGAGACGGGGATGCGCAGAATCTCGGAGGTCTGGTTGCGCACGGCGAAGGTGCCCTGTGTGGAGGCCCAGATGGTCACCTGGCCGTCGCTGTTGTATTGAGCCGTGCCGGTGTGGGGCTCGATGTAGCCCTGATGCACCGTCTCGGTGCGGAAGCTACGCTCGACGACGACTGCGGCCGCGGCAAAACCCGCAGCCAGATCGCCCCGCTGGTGGCGGAAGTGTTGGGCCAGATTGGTGGGTTGCGTCCCCATCTCGCCCATCTCGTTCGTGCGCAGACCGCTCAGCAGAATCGGCGCGTCGTCGGCCAGAGCCTGATCAACAGTCATCACCGGGGGCAGGAGTTCGTACTCCACTTCGATAAGCCCGATGGCCTCTTCGGCGGTGTGGCTGTCGGTGGCGGCCACCGCGGCGATGGCGTGGCCGTGGTAGAGAGCCTTGTCGTGGGCCAGGATGTTGGCGCTCAGATACATCAGATTGATGGCGCCTTCGCCCAGGTCTTCGATTTTGTCCGCGGCCGCGGGCAGATCCGCGCCGGTGACCACAGCTTTGACGCCCGCCAGAGCCTCGGCTTTGCTGGTGTCGACAGAGAGGATACGGGCGTGGGCGTGGGGGCTGCGCAGCACGGCCAGGTGGGCCATGCCCGGCAGCTTGATGTCGTCGAGGAAGCTGCCGCGCCCGGCGATGAGACGCGGGTCCTCGCGGCGCTTGATGGAGGAGCCGAAGGGGCTGGTAGCGTCGGCCATGGATTAGCCCTCCTGCCGCTCGGACACGCTGGCCGCCACGCCAGGGAAGACGGCCACGCCGACGCCGACGGTGGTGGGCGCCGCGCTGGCTGCGCTCATCTGCTGGGCGGCGATCTGGGTGGCCTTGACGATGTTCTGGTAGCCGGTGCAGCGGCACAGGTTGCCCTTGATGCCGCGGCGGATCTCCTCCTCCGAGGGCGACGGGTTATCGGCCAGGAG
>JACQGT010000600.1 GCA_016199425.1 Chloroflexota bacterium | reverse complement strand
GTCACCCGTTCGGCTATCACCACATTCTCCTTCTCCCCGCTGCGCAGCCAGCCCAATACATACAAGTCCGGCACTTCCGGGTCAGCCGCCTTAAGGAAGTACTTGACTTCCTGAGCCTGGCGTCCCCGCACGATGACCCGATGCAGCCCGGTAATCTCCGGCTTGTCCGTGCGCAGATAGATGTCCAGAACCAGCAACTCGCCCTCCTGTGTCTGGACCGTACGTTCGTTGAGACCGGCAGGCGTCCCCACCAGAAAGACACTGTTGTTACGGCGTGACATTTATCCCTCCTGAGAATGATGTGAAATGGCGACGTTGGAAAGATGGGCGCTCATCTGGGCAGTCTGTGCCAATCGCTGCAACTCCTGGCCGATGATAGCAAGCTGAATTTGAGCGGTGGTCTGGGCGGGAGCCGAAGGGCAGATGTCGCAACCACCAGCCACCTCCATCTCGTTCAGGTGCAGGGCTGCGGCATAGGACTGGGCTTGCAGATTATGCAGAGAAGCCAACAGCCGGTCCGCAGGCAGACGTTCCCGCTCCAACTCCTCGACCAGCCTGCCCAGGCGTTGGCCCATCAGCTTGAGATCGCTGACCGCATCGTCAAGGGCTGTCAGGTATTTGCGGGGCAACTTCTGGGCAGATGGCACGCTTTCCTCCTGTACGCATCGAAACTATACAAAAAGGTCGCCTGGAAGAGCAGGTGGATTCCCCTGCCCCAGCGACCTTTCGTGACTATTGAAGCACAAAGGCTGGCCTGGATCAACTACATATTTATGTAGTTGATTTGGCTTCCCGCTCGCGGTAGACTGGAAATGATAACCATCCTGCGCCTGACTGCCTGATGAGTGACCTTCTCTCCGTGGCTGTAGGGTGCGATCCAGATTCCTGTCTATCCGAGGATTGTTTCTATGTCTCTATCTTCCTCCTCCCCTGTGATTACGGTTGTCTCCGTGGATGACCACGCGCTGGTGCGCCAGGGCATCCGCAGTCTGCTGGACGCTGCCGATGGTATTCGACTGGTGGGCGAAGGCAGCGCCGGGGAAGAGATTGAAGGACTGGTCGAGCAACTGCGCCCCGACATCTTACTCCTGGACCTGGGGCTGCCCACCCACGCCGACCTCGACCAACGCCAGCCCGGAGAACGCTATCCCATCCTGGATGCCATCCGTCGCCTGGCAGAACGCTATCCCGCCACCCGCATCCTGGTCCTCTCCCAGTACGACGACTCTGGTCTGGTGCGCGCCACCCTGGATGCGGGGGTGCAGGGCTATCTGCTCAAGGACGACGCCCTCTCCTCCCACCTGGAAGGGGTAATACGGGCTGTCCATGCAGGCGACGCCTTCTTCTCGGCGTCCGTCAATGCCAGACTGGTCGCAGAGCAGAACGCGGGGGAAGAGCCTCTGCTGACTCCCCGCCAGGTGGAGATTCTGACCGCCCTGGCCGTGGACCCCCATCTGCCCCGCAGTGGGATTGCCGCGCGTCTGGGTATCAGCGAACACACCCTCACCTACCATCTGCGCCTCATCTTTGCGCGCCTGGATGTCACCAATCTCACCGCCGCAGTAATGAAAGCCATCCAACTGGAACTGTTGCCCCGCCCCCTGGTCGCGCCGGAGCGGGGGGCTGCCGTAACAAAGGAGTAGTCTATGGTTTCGCCCTTCCTGGTACGCCTGCGCCTGCCTCTGGTCTTGCTGGCCCTGGCCGTCATCCTCTTCTATACCCTGGCCCTGGTGGTCATCGTCCCCAACTTTGGCTTTGCCATGCGCTGGACACCTGTAGGGATTGCCCAGGTGCTTGGTCCTTTACCCGAACGTCCCCTGCCGGCAGGCTTGCAGCCCGGCGACCGCATCCTGGGTGTGGATGGAGAGGACGGCCTGCGTTCGCTCTGGAAATTCCAACTGTCCCCAGGACGCAGCCAGTATACCTATCAGTTGGAGCGCAACGGGGCAGAGGTGACAGTCACGGTCACTGTCCAACCCATGTATCCTGAACAGATGCGGCGACGCATCACCCCGGGCCTGATTGGTCTGGGGGCCTGGGCCATCGCTGCCCTGATTCTGCTGCTGGCCTCGCCCCGCAACCGGGCCGCCTGGCGGGTGGGGCTGGTCACCTGTGGTCTGGCTGTGACCTTGACTGCCTCGGAAGCCGCTCTTTATGACGTGCCCCTGGCCCAACTCCTCTCCGACCCCTGGCTGCCTGCCATGACCATCGCCTTCGCCCATCTGGCCCTGCTACCCGGAGAGAGTCCCGCATCGGTCTGGGCCAAGTGGCTTTTTCGCTTGCTCTACACGCTGGCCGGGCTGCTGGGTCTGCTACTCCTGCTAGACATGCTCTGGCTGATTCCCGCCCGGCGCAATTTCTACGCCCTCACCGGTTTCGCCCTCTACGACTGGCTGCTCCTGGCTTGCTCCCTTGGACTGCTGCTCAACCCGCTCCTGCTGCTGGTGCGTTATCTGCAGTTGCCCCCCTCCCTGGCCCGGCAGCAGGTGCGGCTCCTGCTCGTCCTCACTGCCCTGGCCGTGACGCCCCTCTCCTTCCTTACCATCCTGCCCCGTTTTCTTTTCGGTCAACCCCTGCTGCCCTGGGACGTGGGCTTCGGGCTGCTCCTGCTCATTCCGGTGGCCTACGGCTATGTCATCTATCGACGCAGCTACCTCAATCTGGACCTGATGGCAACCCGCACCCTGACCGTCCTGCTTCTGGCTCTGCTGGGTTTTTCTCTCTTTGCGGCTGGCCTGCTCCTGCTGCGCCAGGAACTGGCCTTCTCCGCCGAAGTCGCCACTGGGCTGGCCGGGAGCGTGGCCCTGCTGGGGATGATAGGCAGCGCCCGTCTCTTCCAGACCGGAGCAAGACGCCTTGTCTTCGGTCCTGCCCTGCCTGGACGCGCCGGCGCGGGTGGTTATGCGGCGCGGCTGGCCCAGCATCCCGAACGAACTACCCTGGCTGAGGTCTGCGCTGAGGTGGTGGGGCTTGTGCAGGCGGGCAAGGCACTTCTACTCCTGGCCGACGGCGTCGGTGGGTGGCAGGAGGTTTACAGGCGGAATATGCAGAAAGAAGAAGAAGAACAGAGGGCAGAAGGGGACAGAACCCAGGATTTGGCTCTGGAACTGCGCTCACCCCAGGTCCAGGTACGCGCTGGGGAGGGGAACAGAGAAAACGCACTCTTTGCTCACTTCCCCTGGGCAGTCCTGGCTGCGCCTTTGGTCAGCGATGGCAAGGGGGTGGGGCTGCTCCTGCTTGGCCCCCAGGTGCCTGATGACGACTACAACGCCCTGGACGTGACCTTTGTACAGGAGGTGGCCGGGGTGATGGCCATGGCCGCAGACAACATCCAACTCTTCGAGGCATCGCGTGCCATGTCGCGCGAACTGCTGCGGGTGCGGGATTGGGAGCGCATGCTCCTGTCCACCCGTCTGCATGACGAACCCCTGCAGAAGGTGACATTGGTGGCCGGTGCTCTGGACCAGATGGCTGTCCGCTATACAGGAGCAGATGCGGGGCAGGAAGCCCAGGAGCTGCGCCAGAAGCTGTTGGAGGTCAACCGCCATCTGCGCTCTATCTGCGTCGACCTGCATCCACCCAGCCTGGACCAGGGATTGTCCGTGGCCGTGGCGGGCGCACTCTATGCCCTGGAAGCGGACAAGGGTCTGCGCCTTATCAAGCACATCCAGATTCCCGCAGACTGGCGGGCTTCTCCGTCTCTGGTGACTGGGGTCTACCACATCCTCACCAAAGCATTGTCCAATGTAACCCGCCATGCCCAGGCAGACCAGGTCTGGGTGACGCTCTGTGTGGACGAATCCGAGTTGCGACTGATTGTGGAGGACGACGGCATCGGCGTGGATGTGGACGCATTCACCCTTTCCGACCTGCTGCGTCGCCAACATTTCGGGATGGTTGGCATGCACGAGTGGGCGCGCAGCGTGGGCGGTCAGCTACAGGTGGGGCGGCGGGTGGAGGGCGGTACGCGAGTAGACCTGACTGTCCCGTTCCCAGAGCAACCACCCTTCTCTGCCCGCCTGACATCTGTGCTCTGACCACCTCAACGCATCCAGCCTCCCGGCCAGGCGCAAGGGGGAGGGCCTATCTGCCGCCCCCTCTCCCCCCCCGGCTTCCCGCCTGTGGCCTATCGGCCAGGGGCAGAGGGGCGGGCGCAAGGGCCAGGGGCGCAGAGCGCCGGGCAGGCGGGCAGCCATCAGGCGTCAGAAGGCAGATAGAGGCGGTTGGCAGTTGGCAGTTGGCAGTTGGCGATTGACCTGGCGGCCAGAAAGTAGAAATCAGGTATCAGGAGACAGAAGACAGGGAACGGTACAACTCTCCCCCTCTGACGGCCAGAGGGCAGACCCCCAGGGGATAGGAGGCAGGGCGGAGCGAACCATCCTGACCTGTCGCCTGCGCGCTGGCATCTGAACGCTGTGTGCCTGCCTCCCAATCGCTTAACTTGCTCCCATTGTCGCCATCTCCACCACCAGGCGGCAGACCCGCTCGAAGTCGGCCAGGTCAATCCACTCCTCCGGCTGGTGGACCCTACGTTGACCCACGCCGACGGTCAAGGCCGGGATGCCGTGGGCCACAATACGGTTGGCGTCCATTCCACCGTCGTTGCTGACCAGCCGCGCCGCTATCCCCATCTGTCGGGCGGCTGCCAGTGCCCGCTGTATCGTAGGGCCGCTCTCGTCCAGGGCGAACGCCTCGTAGGTAGGACCGGGGCCGAAAGACACCGCGCCCTTCTCTCCCTTCTGGTTGGTCATTTCCTGGGCTACGCGGATGAATTCAGCTTTCCATCTCTCGATAATCTTCTGGCGGAACGCCGGGTCGTGGGAACGGGCCTCGGCCAGGATGTGCAGGTCGGGCATGACCACATTGCTGCCCTGCCCCCCACGCAGAATGCCCACATTGGCCGACCCAATCCCCTCTGACTTCTCGATGCGCCCGTGCCAGCCATCCCCATCAAGCGTGGCAATGGACCGGGCTGCCAGTACCGCGGCGGAGAGACCATCGGCGGGATGGGCGCCGGCGTGGGCCGCGATACCGGTGATCTCAACTGTAAAGCGCTCCGCCCCAATGACGGCGGTCACGAATTCGTCGGGCGGGCCGCCGTCCAGATTGAAGCACATCGCGGGCAGAGGTTGACCCAGCAAGGAGATGTCCAGCCCACGAGAGCCGACCAGCCCCACCTCCTCCTGGACAAAAAAGATCAGAACCACAGGCGGATGGTCGCCCTTTCGTTCCAGCAGGACCCGGGCCAGATGGAGGAGCGCTGCACAACCCAGCCGATTGTCCCCGCCCAGTGCTCTGCCCGGCGCGTCGTTGACAATGCCCATCTGCTCTCTATCCAGCCGGGGACGGCAACCCACGGCGATGGGCACTGTGTCCATGTGGGTACTGAACAATAGCCGGGGACCGGGCCAGCAACCGGGAATCTGGACAATCAGGTTGCCCACATCGCCGCCATACTCGCTCTGTTCCTGGGCGCGGTCGTGGACCATCTGCCCTTCCGGTATCCCCATCCCGGCCAGGCGCGCCCGCAGCCATGCGGCTACCTCCCCCTCCTGGGCGGGTGGGCCCGGAATGGGCAGTAGGGCCAGCAGGTCGTCGAGGGTCTCGTTCAGAGTGGTCATAAGTTCTTCTCCTCGCTGGGCAACAGATTCAAAATCATCGTCCGATACTCCTCTTTCATGGGCAGGTCCAGCCTGCGCTCCAGCAGCCGACGTTGGGCCATCACCCGCTCTTCGGTCAGGGGATTGAAGCCCTCCTTTTCCACAGTCGCCCAGAGTACCCCCACGCCCCGCTTGTGCCAGAGGGGCAGGTCATTGAAGTTGACCCCGTGTTGGAAGAGTAGCTCATTCTTCGCCCCGGTGGAGAGACCCTGCAAGGCAGCGGTGGCGCGCTGTACACTCTGCCCGTCCCGGCGCAGCGTCCAGTAGCAGTGGGCGTTCAGCGCGTTGCGGGCCGCGTCCAGTTGCCGCCAGTGGAAATAGTCAGCCACCAGCGAAGGGCTGGGCAGTTGGCTGATACGACAGTCGAAACTGGCCGCATGGCCCAAAGCCAGGGAAAAGGCGGCGCTGGCCTCCCCGGCCAGGATGGAGTTGAGTTTGCGCAGCTTGCGATTGAACTCGGCGGCCTGGGGATGGAAGAGCAGGCTGATTTCGTCGCTCTGGGTATAGCCGTAGAGAAAGCGGAAACCGCAGGTCATCAGATGCTCGGTGGTGGCCGTCATCAATTCCCGAAAAGCCGGGTCGAAGGGGGACTGAAAGGGGTGTGTCTCTCTCGTCAGCCGGGTGAAGCTGTGTCCATCCAGCCGGGCCACCATCCACAGACCGGGCAGGACGCAGTGGTCGTGGGCCGTCTCGTAGCGACGCAGCGCCCGGTCAAGAGTGTCAAAGGAGTGGGAAGCAGATGTCATCAGGAGAATCCTCCGCGGGGATGCGCTCTGCTGGTCCCCGCCGAACTGGAGTGTGACTGACAGACCTGGAGGATAGTATACTGGGCATCGGCCTGGACTGGGATTTCATCGACAACGACACCGTCGCCGTGCTATGAAGCACATTGTCGGATGGCCCGCGCAGCAACGTCGATTTTCACTCCGGCCCAAGCACGGGCTCTCCGCCCCGCCATTCAATCCGCCGACGGGAGAGATGCCAGCTTCTGCCTCCGTCGTTGTTGCCCTGGTAGAAGAGATGGGTTGCGCCGTCCCTGTCAGTGAAAAGGAAAGGATGGCCCGACTCGCTACTGTTCCACGCGCCCGGCTGACCGTTGGGCAGGAAAGGCTCGTCCCACGGCCGCCGCCATTGCAGCCCGTCTTCGCTCACCGCCACGCCCACCTGCTGGGGCGCATTGTTGTAGGCCCCGGCGTAGAACATCACCAGCCGCCCCTCCCGCTGGCAGAGGGCAGGCGCTTCAATGCACTCCTGTTCCCAGGCCAGATCGGGATGCAGGATGGGTCCATCTCCCAGTTGTGTCTACGAATCCCGGCTATAATCGCTCTCCACAGGTGCGGCCGCCACACCCAGCATCTGCACCCGAAACGCCGGGTCCCGGGTCGCGTAGAAGAGCAACAGCCGCTCCTCCCAGACAATCACATCCGCATCAATGGCACGCCCGCAGTTCCATGCGCCGGTAGGTCGAAAGATGGGGTTGGAAGGATCGCGCCGGAAGGTCAGCCCGTCTTCTGAGACGGCGTGGCAGATGGCATCCAGAGGGCCGTTGCCGTAGGTCTGGTAGAAGAGATGGAGGATACCGTATTGCACCAAGACGCCTGGCGCACAGATACCTCTGGCTTCGACCCCATCGGCGGGCAGCAGTTCCCCCACCTTCTGCCAGTGGGTCAGGTCCTGGCTGGCGGCGATGCCGATGGCCCAGCCGTCGTCTGGCCTGCCGTCGCCGAAAGGAGGCATGGAGTAGTAGAGGAAGTAGTCATTGCCCAGGCGCGCCACCACCGGGTCTTTGGCGCACGGGCGTCCACGGGATGTGTCGGTGAAGTACATACCAGGGATGGTCATCGTCACCGGATTCCGATCTATCAGGAAAAGGTCATGGGGTTGCCCGATTCGTCTGACACACAGGGGTCAGACGTCACTGCTCGCCAAAGTATACCCTGCCAGTGGGAGGGTTACAAAGAGCGCACTCCATTTGGGACGGGGATGAGGTCACTTATTTCTCAACCGACCAGAACATATGTTTGACATGTGAATCGAGATGGGGTAGACTTATCTCCGAAAGGGACTTTCCGCCGAAGGCGGGAGGTCTTTTTTTATTGGTTTTTGGCGGTTAGCTCTTAGCGATTGGGTATCTGCCAACCGCCAACCGCCGACTGCCAACGGCGAAAGACCAATTACTACCTGCCACCTGCTGCTCCGAAGGAGTCCCTTATGCTCGAAATCCGCCTCCACACCCTCCTGCTCATCCTGGCCGGGAGCATCGGCCTCATCGCCCTGCCCTTCGTGGTGCGCTCTTTCTCCGGTTCCGCCCTGCCCGTCCACGCCGCGGGTCAGGTCTTGCCCACACCCACGCCGGTCCCCACCCAGGGACTCTCCGAACGGGCACGGGAACTGGCCGCTTCCCTGGTGCTGACGCCTACACCGGATGCCCTACCC
>JACQGT010000599.1 GCA_016199425.1 Chloroflexota bacterium | reverse complement strand
TTGAGCAGCAGCTTGTGGAAAATCCCTTCCAGAAAGGCCCGGTCGGGTTTGCCTGTCTGGTTTTTTTCGATCTGATAGACGCGCAGGGCGGCCCAGGCATGCACGGGTGGGTTAACGTCTCCAAAGGCCCATTCGTAGGCCGGAAACGCGCCGTTGGGGTGCATGTACCACTCCCGGCCTATCAGATCCAACTGGCGCTTGGCAAAGTCAGCGTCCAGCGCGGCCAGGGGGATGCAGTGGAAGGCCAGATCCCAGGTGGCGTACCAGGGATATTCCCACTTATCCGGCATGGAAATCACATCGAAGTTGTTCAGGTGTTCCCAGTCCCGGTTGCGTCCCTCCCGGCGGGCAGCGGGTGGCGGCGGTCCTGCCGGGTCGCCCCGCAGCCACTGCTGAACGTCATAATAGTAAAGCTGCTTGCTCCACAGCATCCCGGCCAGGGCCTGACGCTGGACGCGGCGGGCGTCGTCCGTGAGAGTGGGGGGCTGAATCTCGGCGTAAAATTCGTCGGCCTCGGCGATCCGTTTAGCAAAGAGGGCGTCGAAATCGCCAAAGGGATGCGTGTGCTCAGCCCCCCGGCCCCCAATCCTGGGAGGGGAGAGATCAGGTTTCCCCCCGGATTGGGGGGGTAGGGGGGCGGCACCGTCGTCCCGGCTCAGACGCAGACGCAGGGTAGCGCTGGCCCCCGGTGCCAACGCCAGGCGATAGTGGGCGGCGGATTTGGTCCCCTCCTGTTTGGGGTTGATGGCGCTCTTCTCGCCCTGGATCAGATAGCGGTGGAAGGCGTCCTTGACGAAGGGGCTGGGGTTGGGAACGTTGAAGAGCCGCTCCAGGTTTGTCTCATTTTCAGTGAAGAGCAGGTCCGGGCTGCCTCCGACATACAGGGTGTAGTGGCCCAGGACCGCATGATCCGCGGCAATGGTGCGGATACCGGGTCTATCGACGGCCTGGGAAAGACGGGGCTTGCCTGACGCATAGCCCATAGGGCCGTTGGGATAGCCCCAGCTCCAGGTGTTGCGAAACCAGAGGGTGGGCAGCACGCTGCATTCGGCCGCGTCCGGCCCCCGGTTGACCACTTCGATTCGCGCCAGGATGTCGTCCTGGCCAGCTTTGGCATACTCCACAAAAACGTCAAAGTAGCGATTGCCGGCGAACATCCCCGTGTCCAGCAGCTCGTACTCTGCCTCGTGGACGTTCCGCCGCCGGTTCTCCTCCACCAGGTCGGCGTAGGGGAAGGCGGCCTGGGGGTATTTGTAGAGCATCTTCATGTAGCTATGAGTGGGTGTATTGTCCAGATAGAAGTAGGCTTCCTTCACATCCTCGCCGTGATTGCCCTCCGGACCGGTAAGACCAAAGAGACGCTCTTTGAGGATGGGGTCCTGGTCGTTCCACAGGGCCACAGAAAAACAGAGAAACTGGCTGCGGTCGCTGATGCCAGCCAGCCCATCCTCGTTCCAGCGATAGGCGCGACTGCGGGCGTGGTCGTGGGGAAAGTAGTCCCAGGCTGCGCCGGACTCGCTGTAATCTTCGCGCACTGTGCCCCAGGCTCGTTCGCTGAGATAGGGTCCCCATTCCTTCCAATTGGAGGTCCGTTCCCGGTACTCGGCCAGACGGATGTGCTCTGCGGACAGTGACATAAAACCTCCAAACGCTGGATGAAATCGCTGCGCCAATCGCACTCGCTGCGCTGCGTCACAATAAAAGACGTATCCGTTAAGAGACGTATCCGTTCGCCTCTCCGTTCAGACGTTTCATGCCCGGTATATCTTACCCGCACGAATCGTTGTCTGTTACTGCTTTCATCATACTCAGGAGAAGCTCAAACTCCTCCCGACAGTCGCTGCAGCGCTCCAGGTGCTCCTGGACCAAAGGCATGGCCTCGGTCGCGTTCTTGCCCGCAAGTTCCAACTCGGCGAAACGGTCAAGCTGCTCAAAACACTCGTCGCACCCGATCTCCACAGGCCGGGTAGCGGCGATCATCTGCAGCATCTTGCGGATTGTGCCTGGTTTCAGAATGGCTCTCTTCATCTATTTAGCTCTCGTTGAACATGGACAGGAGATCATCCGACGACATCCCCTCGTACAGCATCCGTTTCTGAAGCCGTTTGCGCGCATCGTGCAGGAGCTTGTAGAGGGCATTGCGGTTGCTGCCCATGCGCACGGCCACCTCTTGCAGGGGCATGCCGCCCTGCATCACGGCCAGCATGGCCTGCCGCTGTCTGTCGGTCAGGTCCTCGGCGATGATGCGCTGGATCGTATCCATCATCATCCCCCGGACGGCGACCCGCCCAGGATCAGGAGACTGGTCGGTCAGGAGCGCCGGCGTGAAGTCGGACTCCTCGTGCCCGGCCAGCAGGTCCTGCAGCGAGATATCGCGCCAGCGCCGCCGGCGTAGCTCGGTCAGCGCCACGCGCACCGCGACCTTTTGCGCCCAGGTTGTGAAACGGGCCTCGCCGCGGAAGGAAGCCAGCTCGCATAGCACCTTGAGCAGCGCATCCTGAACGAAGTCCTCCAGATCGGGTTCCGTCACACCGTGATTCGCCAAGGCGTAGCGCAGGCCGCGCAGAAGAATCAGGCGCAGGTCGGCGATCGCCGCATCGGCCTGCGCGCTGGTCAATCCCACACACCACTCCAGATTGGTTCGTTCTCTCATGGGCTGGCTTTCTGTGTCTATGTACTCTTGTGTCCGCAGTCCTGAGTCCGCAGTCCTGAGTCCGCAGTCCTGTGTCCGCAGTCCTGTGTCCGCAGTATGACATGCCTACGAGAGTATGGCACAAAGTGGCGTTCGTCACAAATAGCAGCATTTGACGGGGACGGACGCACCATTGCCCAGAGGTAAGATTCGCTGCACTCGTGTCGTCAAAAAGAAGAATGACGACTCAGAAATCCAGCGCCTGATGGCGCTTCTCGCTGTCAGAAGTTGCTCAAATTGAATGGCGTTGGAACAACTCGAGCCGGGCCAAACGGCCCGTGTACACAACCGGAGGGACACATGACTGAACTACAGAAATCTCGAACGGACAAAGATCGCTTCTTTGCCACAGATGCGCACAGCCCACTTACCCACGAACAGAAGCATCACTTCAAAGGTCTGCACTACTTCCCCGAGAACCCGGCGTTGCGCCTGGAAGTGGCGATCGAGGAGTACCCCACGCAGGAAACGGTCAAGATGCAGACGACGACGGGCGCTACCCAAACCTATACCCGCTTCGGCCGTATCACATTCAGCGTCGAGGGAGAGGAGGTGGCCCTGACCGTCTTCGCCAATCACGACAGCTTCTTTCTGCCCTTTGCGGACAGCCTGGCCGGGCAGGAAACCTACGGCGCAGGGCGCTATCTCGAGGTGGAGCCGGCGGGCAAGGGCAAGCTCCTGGTAGACTTCAATTACGCCTACAATCCCTACTGTGCCTACAACGATGGCTGGTCATGCCCGGTCACCCCGGCCGAGAACCGGCTGAAGACACCGATCCGCGCCGGAGAGAAAGTCTTCCACGCGTAGCTGACACTATTGGGCATGACAATTCCGCCTGGCCACACCATAATTGAATTGTGCGGCGCGGTCACAGTCCTACCGACCCGGGAAATTGGGTCGGTAGGACTGTGACCGCGTGTGTGAGGGTTAGCAAGTCAACGTCCAGGTATGAGAGACCGCCCGAACGTGCAGTTGCTAGAATGTGATCGCCTGGAAGCCATCCCCCATCAGGGGGCGGATGCTCGGGTGTCCCTGGTTCTCCGAGAGAAGCTGAAACCCGGCGGCCTGGATTTGGTCCTCGACGTGAAAGGCCCGGGCGCAGAAGGCGCAGGCACCGGTCACGCTCTCCTGGAGCGCCATGAACATCTTGTGAAGTCGGTGTTCCGGGTTGGCGAGTGCTGCCACCCACTTGGTGCCAGCGCCATCGAAGATGAGCCGGACATCGTCGCCGGCTTCCTTGAACTCGTGGGCGGTCTCCAGGGCGTTCACCACCCGGCCCGAGTCCGCGTGCGTCTCGGTGTCGGCAAGCACGATAATCGCTAGTTTTAACATTGTTCCTCCATAGAAAGGGTTGAATCTGATCCATCGACAGTAGGTACCCAGGTACCACAGCGCACCACGAGGCATGAAAGACTCCGTCTTTTCATGCGCGTACCTCGTGGCTATATCAGGTTGAGTTTTCGCATTTCGCTGTTCTCCTTTGTAAGTTAGCTGACGTGTGTGACTACGACCGGTCTTGGTCCTATTACTAGACGCGCCGGGTGGAGAGTATCTTACCTGTGAATTGGCCCCTCACCCCCGCAACTGTGGGGGAACCTGATTCCCCCACAGAAGCCTGCGCTGGGCTGAAGCACTGGTACAGCCGAAATGCATGTAGGGGTTCCTGCTCCCCGCCGGTCACGGACCCGGCGCGAGCAAACATATCCCCATTGGCCGGAGAGCAGCCATCACTCCTCCTCGTGGGCGCAGCCGTGCAGCCAGGCGCGGCCATCGCGCCCCAGCAGTTTGTCCGCTTCAGCCGGCCCCCAACTGCCCTGCGCATACGTGGCCAGCGGCGACTTGCTGGCCTGCCAGACCGCCAGGATCGGGTCCAAGAGCCGCCAGGCCACTTCGGCCCGGTCGCCCCGGGTGAAGAGCGAGGCGTCGCCGTTGAGCGCATCCAGGAGCAGCCGCTCGTAGGCCTCGGGGATCGGGTTGGCCCCGAACGCGTCCCGGTAGTGGAAGGCCAGATTCACCGTGTGCATGTCGGCCACGGTGTCGGGCACCTTGGCCTGGGAGCGCAGGTGGATGCCCTCGTCCGGCTGCAGGCAGAGGGTCAGGACGTTCGGCGCGATCTCCTGGGCGGCCGGCAGCGGAAACATCAGATGGGGTGGGCGCTTGAACTGGATCGTAATCTCGCTGGACTTGGCGGCCAGCCGCTTGCCCGAGCGCAGGTAGAAGGGCACGCCCTGCCAGCGCCAGTTGTCGATGTAGAAGCGGATGGCGGCATAGGTCTCGGTTTGGGAATTGGAGGCGACGCCCGGCTCGTCCCGGTAGCCCCGATATTGCGCCCGCACCGTGTTCAGCGCAACCTCTTCCGCTCGGATCGGCCGCACCGCCTTGAGGGCTTTGACCTTCTCTTCGCGCAGGGCTTCGGCGTCAAAGGCAGCGGGCGGCTCCATGACCACCAGGGACAACAACTGCATGATGTGGTTCTGGAACATATCCCGCAGCGCGCCCACGCCGTCGTAGTAGCCGGCCCGGCTGCCCACGCCCACCGTCTCCGCCACGCTGATCTGCACGTGATCCACG
>JACQGT010000598.1 GCA_016199425.1 Chloroflexota bacterium | reverse complement strand
CTTTGTAAGTCGGACTGACAGTCCGACCTACGGGGCGGCTCTCTTTGTCGGTCGGACTGTCAGTCCGATCTACGGGGCGGCTCTCTTTGTAAGTCGGACTGACAGTCCGACCTACGGGTTACACCGTCGTGTGCTATGCCGATCCGTCTTGCGTGCAGGGGTCATCTGGTCATCACAGGTCTGATTGCGGCGCTGGCAATTCTGCTGGCGGGCTGCGGGGCGCGCACCGTCCAGGGCGTCGTCGTCGATGAGAACGGGCCTGTCGCCGGCGCGGTGGTGCGTCTGCGCGCCACACAGAACGCGACGACCAGCGACGCCGGCGGACGTTTTGCCCTGCCGGTGACAGGGCTTTCTCTGCATCGCACAGTCACCGCCTGGAAAGAAGGCTATTACATCGGCGGCGCGGATCTGACCGGCTTCCCGGCGGAGGTGACAATTTCGCTTCGCCCCCACACCGGGACGGACAACCCCGGCGTGGACTGGCTGCCCTCGGACGCCAACCCGGCGGTGGAGTTGGCCTGCGGCAACTGTCACACGGAACTGCACGCGGACTGGCGGGCCGATAGCCACTCCCAGGCGGCCACGAAACCACTGGTGCAGGCGATGTACAACGGCAGCGACAGCCACGGGCGAAACGGCGTGGGCGTCGGCTTTCTCCTCGACACACCGGAGGAGGTGGGCAACTGCGCGGCCTGTCACGCGCCGGCCGCGCCCGATCTGAACAGTCTGGAAGGCGAAGCGGCCAACGGCGTCTTTTGCCAGTTTTGCCACAGCGTCATCGCCGCCCAACAACCCTACGCCGAGACGACGGCTGGGGTCAATGTCATCAGCCTCTTGCGCCCGCCGCCGGGCGAACATCTCTTCATCGGCCCCTACGACGACGTGACCGGGCGTGACACCTTCAGCCCTGTCCAGAGCAGCAGCCAGCAGTGCGCGGCCTGTCACAGCGGCGGCTGGTGGGGCGTCGCCGCCTACACTTCCTTCGACGAATGGCAGGCCAGCGCCTACGCCGCGGCTGGGGTACAGTGCCAGGACTGCCATATGCCCGCTCTCGGCGCGGCCGACGCCCCACCGATCCGATTGGTCTCGGCCTGTGCGCCGGAGCAGCCAGGGCCATTTCTGGGCGAGACGCTGTGTACGGTCCAGAGCTGCATCGACTGCCACCTGACCAACCGTACCGAAGACCGCGACCCTACCACTGCCATCCCCCTCATTCCCCCTCGCAACCCGGCCACAGTCGCCTCCCACCGGATGCTGGGATCGAAGGACCCAACCTTTCTGCGCAGCGCCGTCACCCTCGTCCTGACGGCTACCCAGGGCGCAGACGGCGTTCTGGCCGAAGTCGCCATCACCAACCGCGGGGCCGGACACAGCATCCCCACCGACGGCTGGATGCGCAATTTGATTCTGTTGGTGACGGCTTTTGACCCAGAAGGCAACCCGCTGGCTTATCTCAGCCCGGAGCGTGTGCCGGCGTGGGCGGGCGTGGGTTCAATAGAACAGGCCAACTACGCGGGTCTGCCGGGCAAAGGCTTTGCCCGGCTGTTGGAGGATTGGGAAGGGGAAGCCCCGGCCCCGCCCTGGCGCAACGGCGTACGGGTGCGCCGGGACAACCGCATCGGCGCGGGCGAAACGGATCGCTCCCACTATCTTTTCGCCCTGCCCGAAAAGTGCGCCCCACCGGCGACCAGCTGCGGCTCGATTCGGCTGACGGCGCGGCTGATCCACCGCCGCGTGTTCAAGCCCTGGGCCGACGCCAAAGGCTTCGATCCGACGGATACGCCGATGGCCGAGGCCAGCGCAGTGGCCGTGGCCACGACCGATCCGCTGTTGCAGCGTCTGGCCCAGCCCTACGATACGACGCTCTTTGCGCACTCGCCGGCCACCACCCGCGACGGGCAGCGCTTGGACGTCGCCCACATCGCCCAAGCGGGCGCGTGCGCCGAATGTCACGGCGAACTATTCAGCGCCTGGCAGACATCCGGTCACGCCCGATCCGCTTCCTCGCCGCTTTATCGGGCGCGGGCCAAAGTCGCCAGCCAGAACACCCAGGCGGAGATCGCGCCCTTCTGCGCCGGCTGTCACACACCCATCGGCCTGCTCAGCGGGCAGATTCGCACGCGCTGGAGCTGGTTCGGCCAGGAGAGTTACCCGTTGGACGCAGCCGCCCAGAGCGGCGTCCAGTGCAGCGTCTGCCACGCCATCAGTGCCGTAACCGGCGCGGCGGACGGGGCGTATGTACTCGACCCGGCCCGCCTGGGCTTTACCGATGTGACGATGGCCACCGCCGATCTCCACGCTACGGACTTGGGCAACGAACTTTACGCAACGCCGGAATTCTGCGCGACCTGCCACGAGGCGACCAGTCTTGTCAACGGTCTGCCGGTGATGACGACGTACAGCGAATGGTGGGCCAGTCGCTTCAACAGCGGCGACCCGGCCACGACCGTCACCTGCCAGGGCTGCCACTTCGCCGACGGCCGCCACGGCAGCCTGCGCCGCGAGGATCTGCTGGCTGCGGCGACGGTCGATCTGTCGCTGGAAGCGGACGGCGCGGAGGGGCTGACGGCCCAGGTGGTCGTCGCCAATGTGGGCGCGGGCCACTCTCTGCCCACCGGTGCAACCGAATTGCAGCAGATGTGGCTGGAAGTACGCGCCACCGACGGCGGCGGACGTCAGATTTTCGTCTCCGGCGGGGTAGACGGCTACGGCGATCCCTTGCCCGATGCGGTCACTTTTGGCACAGAGTGGGTGGACGCCGAGGGAAAGCCAACCGAGCGTCTGTGGGAAGCGGCTTCGATCCTGCGCGATCAGCGCATCGCGGCGGGCGGAGTTTTCACGGCTACTTACGCCATTCCCCTGCCGCCCGGCTGGGAAGCGCCCCTCCGCGTGCGGGCGGCGCTCAACTACCGGGCGGCCTCGGGCTATCTCACCGGGCTGATGTCCATTTATTTGCAGGAAGAAGTGCCGGCTGCGCCCACTGTCCAGATGGCCGGGGCGGAGCGGTGCTGGGGCTGCCCGACAGCTCCGTAGGTCGGACTGTCAGTCCGACCTACAACACGCCAGTCGGACTGACAGGGAATCACAGGATGAGGAAATGCGCCTGATGTGTCCTGGCGCATAGACAAGCAGTCTTCTTTGTACTATGATTTAGATCATTCCCCCGGCCACACGCTCCCATTTGGGATTAGCAACCGAGAACTCTCCCGGAAGTTTCCGGCTTTTGAAGCTCTACGAAACGGCCATATTCGCTATCCGCTTTCCTCGGCAGGTATCCCCTCCAGGAAGCATTGTGTTTTCCACGTTCCTCTGCCACGCGCGTTCTCTGCCACGATTCACAGGAGGAATCCCATGTCTCTGCGCTCCCGCTTTGCCGTCCTTGCTTCGCTCTCCGCCTTGCTTATCGCCCTCTGGCTCGTGCTTTCTTCTATGCTGGCCGTTGCTACGGACGCTTCCGGGCGCGCCGCTGCCCCAACCAGCCAGACCTCTGCCGCCGCTCTCCCGCTGGACAGCCCGATTGTCATCAATGAGTTGATGCCGCTGGTTCAGCAGGGCAAGTTCCAGTGGGTAGAGCTGTTCAATAACAGCGCCTCGCTCTTTCTGCCGCTGGTCTCCGGCGCAGAGACAGAGGGGGAGCAGGCCGCGTCCGGCTATGCCAGGAATGCCGCAGGCGCGACTGTGGGCAATCTCTCCGGCTGGCAGATTAGCGCTGGCAGCGGCGCTATTTACACCTTTCCTGATGGCCTGCCCACTCTGCCTCCCCAGACATTTGTGCTGGTCTACTTTGACGGTCTGGGCGAGACGGCCAATGAGTACGACCTGAGCGACGGTGTGATCACGCTGCACACGCCGTCCGGTATGGTCAACAGCTTTGGCCCGGTGGACCAGATTTCCCTCTTCAGTAGCGCCGTGCATACCACCACGACGCTGGTGGATTTTGTCGCCTACGGCGACTTTCCCAACGGTGGCGCAGCCCTGGCTGTGGAGGCCGGACAGTGGCCGCCCGACACCTTCACCGGGCCGACGACCCAAAGCCCCGGCGGGGATGTGCTGGTGACCGGCGGCTCTCTGGGCCGCTATCCCCTCACAAAGAGCGGCGGTGCCGAGGAGTGGACGATCTACAAACCGGGGGAGAGTACACCCGGCGCGGCCAACCGTGCCCCGGCCCCCTACTTCCGCACGCCCTTCGACGGCGCGATTACCTTTGCCGGGGAGGTCGCGTTTGGCTGGTCGCACGTGCCGGATGCGGCCAGCTACCAGTTCCAGATTGCCGAGGAAGCGACCTTTGCCGCGCCCACCCTCAATGTGGCTATCAGCGATACGGTCTACACAGCCGTACTCACCACCACCCTGGAACTCTCGCGCACCTACTACTTCCGCGCCCAGAGTCTCCAAAACGACGACAGCCAGAGCGACTGGTCGGTGGTCAATTCGGTAACGGTCATCCCTATGCCCGTAGAGCCTTCGGCCGTCGCCGCCAGCCGGGTGCTGAACGTCACTCCACAACTCCAGCACAAGGATACACGGATGATGTGTCTGGACGGCGATCCGGAGTTCGGCATTCACCGCTGGGATTCGGCCCACGAAGCCGACGGCGATCTGGTGGTGGGCAACGGCGCGCCGCGCCGGGGCAATCCCCACGGGGATTGGTATTGCACCCGGGCCTCGATTTCGATGATCGCAGATTTCTACGGCAGCAAATTGAGCCAGGACCGCATCTCCTATTACGCCTACGGCGGCGGCGCACCCGAAGGCGATCTGGGCCACGGCATCGGTCTGTGGCCCAATCAGGGCTGTACCCAGGGCGGCGGCAAAAATGTGATGTGGTGGGCGATGAACAACGGCGCGGGGGTCTGCGCGCGGGGCAAGCCCACCTTCGCCCAGGTCAAAGCCTGGATCGATGCGGGGCGGCCCGCGCTCTTTGTGGAAAACAACGACGCCCACAGCGTCGTCCTGGCCGGCTACTGGGAGTTCGATCTCTGGCTCTTCAGTTGGCAATTTGCCTATCGGATCGATCCCTGGACAAACAGCGCGGGCTGGATATCGTACAATAGCTGGAACGTCTCGGAGTATCACGTGCCGCCAGCAGGCGTCGCCCCCCGGAGCGACGAGGCCAGCCTCTCCAGCGACGGTGACGGCGACGGCATTGTGGATTTCGATGAACTCTTCCGCTTCCCCACCCTCTTCAACAACCCGGACACGGATAGGGATTGTGTGCGGGACAAGCAGGACGTGCGCAGCTACGTCTTCGACAATCTGGGCAACTACAGCAAGCGCAACCCGGATTGGGATGGAGATGGCCTGCGCAAAGAAGTGGACCGGGACAACGACGGCGACTTCTGGATCGACGGCGACGAGGATAAAAACTGGAACGGCAAGACCGTAGACGCCTTTGGCCGCCGGGATGGGGTGGACACCAGCAACTTCCGCTGGTGGGAATTCGGGCCGGGGCCGTGCAGCCCCACGCCCACGCGCACACCGACGCCG
>JACQGT010000604.1 GCA_016199425.1 Chloroflexota bacterium | reverse complement strand
GCCCCGCTGTAGGCCCGGCTCTTGGAGAGCAGCCCCTTCTGTCCTGTCGCGTCGAAGGTGTAGTCGGCAATCAGGGTGCCGCTGGCGTTCGTCTGCCGCTTCTCCACCGTCCGGTTCAGGTCGTCATACTTGAAGTAGAGGGTCTGGTTGCGGGCGTCGGTCTGCGTCTGTAAATTGCCCACGGCGTCGTAGTTATAGCTCCACGTCCCCATATCCGGGTCGGTCATGGCCGTCTTCCAGCCTGCCAGATTGTAGGTAATCCAGGTGGTGTTGCCCAGTTGGTCTGTCGTTCGGGTCAGGTTGCCCTGTTTGTCATAGGCGTAGGCTGTGTTGTAGGCAGCTCCCCCGCTGTTGAATTCGGTCACCTGTACGGGCTGGCCGAAAGCGTCCACGTATGTATCGGTGCGGTTGTCGTTGGGGTCATAGTGTCTGTGCCACCAGGCGTCGTAGAAGGTGTACTCGTACCAGGGGGTGCTGCTGCCGCTCCGGGTATAGTCCACGAAGAGACGGCCCATCTCCTCGTAGAGGTATTGATGGTAGTTGGCCACGCTGTCCCAGTTCGGGGGCGCATAGGCAGCGCCCAGGTTCCCCGTCAGTTGATAGGGTGCGCTGCTGTAGGCCACCTGCCCCAGATTGTTATACTTCTGGCTGCTCACCACCCGGTAGCCGCTGGTGACCGAGGGCCGCTCGCTCTGCAAGGAGCGGCCAAAGCCGTCCACATATTCCCGGCTCTGCAGATAGGTGGCGCTGCTTCTCACCTGCAACGTGCTGCTCTGCACATAGGCCGGGTAGCTGGTCAGTGTATAGCTGTAGACCAGACTGGCCACGCCGTTGGTCGGTTCGGTGGGCAGCCAGACCTTTTCCAGCCGTCCGTAGCTGTCGTATTGCAGGGTCGTCACTTTGTTGTTGGGGTCGGTGGTCTGGGTCACCACACCCCATTTGGGATCGCTAACGTAGCTGGTCACGTGGCTCACGCTGTTGATGAACCGGGTCACACTGCTTACATACCCATAGAAGCTGTGGTAGGCCGTAACAGTTTGCTTGGAACGGGCGTCGGTGAGAACGGTGGGCCGGCCGTAGCCGTCATAGCCGGTGTAGGACGGGTAGTAGTTGGTGGCTGTGTGGTAGCGCCGGCTTTCGGTCAGGTTGCCTTTGGTCGGCGTTGCGCCCAGGGTGAGGGTGTTGTCGTACAGGTAGTCTGTGCGCGCCTGTAGCGTGCCATTGCTGTCTGTGCCTGTCCACAGTTTTTCCCACTGGGGCCGGTCTACCAGATAGCCAACTGTCGTACTATAAACGTAGCTGCGCTGGATATTGCGGTTGTCATTATTGTCGCTGAGGTCACCATACAAAATCTGCCGGGTTACGTTCCCATAGCTGTCGCCGTATTCGTACCCCGTGGCAGTGGTCTTGTTGATCAGCTCTCCATACCAGGTCTGTTCTGTGCGCTGTGGACCGCTGAAGTAGGCCCCGCTGATGCCGCTGCCCGCGGTCAACGTGCCCATATACCAGTTGACCGTCCGGTGAACCTGGCTATTGTCGCTTTTCAGACGGCGCGTCTCCACCTCCCGACCCCGCCACCAGTTTTTGTCCTCGAAAGAAGGCGTGCCTGTGTACGTGCCACTGCTCAGGACAATCGAAGCGTCATAAACCCCGCCACCCGTGCCCAGGCGGTCGTCGTCCATGCCCCGGAAGAAGCGGTGCTCGCTCTTGGCCCCGCTGCCATCGGTCACCGTCACCACTTCGCTGCCCCGGAAGTCGTTCCAGTGGCGACTGAAGCAGGGATCATCGGTCGGACATCCATTGATATCAGGCAGCGTTGGCTCATCTGAATAGTGCCAGGTGGGGGTGCTGTAGCTATAGGTGTAGCTCTCGGCGTCGTTGCCCGAGAAGCTGTCCGATTTCTGGAGTTGGATCACTTTCCATTTGTTCCACAGCACCCAGCCATCGTCCGTCGAGATATTGGGGTCGCCGGGGTCCCAGGCCGGGAAGCAGTCATAGGGCAGACGGATGTTGCTGCTTGGGCTTGACGGGCAGGCGTGGGATTGGCCGTAGGTAAAGACAACCTGACCGCCCAGTTCGGTGGTCACAGTCATCAACCGGGACATATACATAGGCGAGACGCCGGTCACGTCGTAGTTGCGCCGGTTGGCCAGCATTTTATGTTCGTATTTTACTTCAGGCAGGCCGGGCAGGGCGCTGCTGGGGCGGAAGCGAAACCAGTTGACGTTCAGGCCGCCGCTGAAGACCAGGTAGAGATCGTGGACACCCGTGATGTTCAGAGAGGTCAACTCCACGCTTGTCCAGTTCTGCCAGCCCCCGGTGTTGGGCACATTCACTGTGCCGACGAGTGTACCGCCCGTGCTGTCCAGCCGAAAGTCGATTTTGCCGCCGCTGGAGGGGCTGGCCACCCGGTCGATCTGCTTGCGCAGGATTGTGCGGGGCGCCTGCTCCACCAGCTTGTGGGCGCGCTCGTTCTCCACGTCGCAGACGACCAGCGCCGTCTTGTCCAGCCAGGAGGCCACGCGCAGGGTAGAGAGGTCCGGGACGAGATGGAAGTCGCCGTAGCCCCGCTCCCAACTGGCAAAGGCGTATCCGGGCACCGGCTCCATCTCCATATCTACTGTGAGCAGATAGTTGCAGCTATGGGTTCCCTGGCCGGCGATGTCGTCCACAAAGAATTCCGCGTCAAAACGCTTGCCCATAAAGCGCCCGTAGTGATCCGTAAAGACAACCAGCACTGTATCGATTGCGCCAGATTGCACCTGCCCGGCCAGTTCTTCCACAGTGAGCATCCCTTTGATGGCGGTCATACGCTGCTCTTTTCTCAATGAAACGAAAATTAGAACGCAGATTACGCGGATTTTATCCGTGACTCCACTGCAAAAAGGGGAATTTCACCGCGGAGACGCGGAGTTCGCGGAGGAAACGCGGAGGGATTCAGGAGAAAATCTCCGCGTTTCCTCCGCG
>JACQGT010000618.1 GCA_016199425.1 Chloroflexota bacterium | reverse complement strand
TATCGAAATCAAGCGAACGGTAGGCGGATATGACAAAGAAGGTTCGCATTGTCGTAGAGCAGCATCCTGACGGCTTTGTCGCATACACAGTCGGACTGGCAGGTATTGTGATAGGCGAAGGTGATACTTACGAAGAAGCAGTTGCCGATGTGCGTTCTGCTATTGCTTTTCACATAGAAACATTTGGCGAAGATGTAGTACTCGATGAGCCAGACATTTTCGGTGAGCATCTTTTGAAAGGTAGCGTACTTCGCTACGACGATCCCACCGAACCGGTAGCGGTGGATGACTGGGAAGTACTTACCGACTGAAAATCCGTCTCCTTCCGGGAGCTGGTTTGGCTGTTCAGTCTACAGGGGAAGCCGCAGATGTCACACAGGATGTGTGACCTACGGCAACAAAGAAATCTGCGAAAATCTGCGGTTTCTGCGTAATCTGCGTCCCTCTATTGATTCGAGAAGTTTCACTCTGAGGAAGCCGTATGGACTGGCTCAATTTGGTGGTTTTTCCTGTCATCCGCATTGTGGTGCTCTTTGTGGTGCTGCTCACGGGCTTTGCCTATTTGACTCTTCTGGAGCGCAAGCTGCTGGGCCGCTTTCAGGTGCGCTATGGCCCCAACCGGGCAGGCACATTCGGCCTGTTGCAGCCCCTGGCCGATGCGGTGAAAGCCCTCTTCAAGGAAGAGATCATCCCCAACCACGTGGACAAGCCGATTTATGTGATCGCGCCGGCGCTGGCTCTGGTCCCGGCCCTGCTCATCTGGGCGGTGATCCCCATTGCCCACGGCATGCCCGCGGTGGCGGATGTGAGCATCGGCTTCCTGTGGATTCTGGCGATTGCCGGGGTGGAGGGCTACGGCGTCATCCTGGCCGGGTGGAGCAGCAACAACAACTATTCCCTGCTCGGCGCGCTGCGCTCCTCGGCGCAGATGGTCTCCTACGAACTGCCGCTGGGGATGTTTCTGGTCAGTATTCTGATTCTGGCCGGCGACTTCAGTCTGGTCGCTCTGGTGGACAATACACGGCCCTGGTGGGAGTGGATTTGGCTGTGGGTGGCCTTCCCTTTCTTCTTCATCTGCATTCTGGCCGAGACCAACCGCAGCCCCTTTGACCTGCCGGAGACGGAGAACGAACTGGTGGCCGGTTTCCAGACCGAGTACGGCGGCATGAAATTCGCTATCTTTATGATGGCCGAATATATCAATATGATTACGACCAGCGCCATTATGGCGACGCTTTTCTTCGGCGGCTGGCGGGGACCTTTCGCCGAGGAGATCGTCTGGCTGGGGCCGATCTATCTGCTGGCAAAAATTTTCGTGCTGCTCTGCGTCTTCATTTGGGTGCGGGCCAGCGTCAGCCGCCCCCGCTACGACCAGTTGATGACCTTCTGCTGGACGTTTCTGCTGCCGTTGAGCATCGGGTATATGGTGGTGTCTGCGTTACTGGCGGTATTCTTGAAGTAAGAGATTGGAGATTGGAGATTGGAGATTCGGTACACGATCTCCCAATCTCCAATCTCCAATCTCCAATCTCCAATCGCAAAGGCTTTACTATGGCATTCGGCGACTACATCAAAGGCGCAATCGACATCGGCAAGGCGATGGGTGTAACCCTCAAGCATCTGGCCGAAAAGCCTGTCACCACTGAGTATCCGCGCGATGCGGTGCCGATGTATCCCCGTTTTCGGGGCAAGCACGAACTGCGCCGTTACGCCAACGGCATGGAACGCTGCATCGGCTGTATGCTCTGCGAGGCGGCCTGTCCCACCGGCGCGATCTACGTGGAGGCGGACGAGAACGACCCGGACAATCCCATCTCCCCCGGCGAGCGCTACGCAAAAGTGTATGAGGTCAATCTGCTGCGCTGCGTCTTCTGCGGGGACTGCGAGGAGGCCTGCCCGGTAGAGGCGATTGTACTGGGCCACGAATTCGCCATGGCCAACTACGAACGCAAGGATTTTATTCTGACCAAAGAGCAACTGCTCAATCCCGGCGAACCCAACGTCATCATCCGCCCGGAGTAAGTGGCTATGAGTCTTTCCGTACTCTTCTTTCTGTTGGTTGGGGCTGTCTGTCTGGCCGCTGCCTTTGGGGTAGTGGTCAGCCGCCAGCCGGTCCACAGCGCGCTCTTTCTGCTGGTGAATTTCGCCAGCCTGGCCGTTCTTTATGTGACGCTGGAAGCCCAGTTTTTGGCCGCGGCCCAGGTCATCATCTACGCCGGCGGCATCGTCATTCTCATCCTCTTTGTGATTATGCTCATCGGGGGCGAGACGAACGACTTCAGCGCGGCCCAGCGCACGTGGAGCCGCATTGTGGGGCTGGGGCTGGGGCTGATTCTGCTGGTGGGCCTGGGCTACAGCGCACTGCAAAAGCTGTTGCCCTTGCCCGCGGACCCCGGCGCGGCCTTGCAGGGGGGCGCGCCCAAGACCGTCGGTCTGGAACTCTTTACCAATTACATCCTGCCCTTTGAACTGGTGGGCATCCTGCTGCTGGTGGCGCTGATCGGCGCGCTGGTGATGGGCCGCCAACCCGAGGGCGCGGGCGAAGGCATTGCCGCAGTGAAAGCGAGCGACCGATGATTCCGACCAGCTACTATCTGATTCTGGCTGCGCTGATCTTCGCCACCGGCGCCACGGGCGTTCTCGTGCGCCGCAACGCGCTGATTATCTTTATGTGCGTGGAAATGATGCTCAACAGCGTCAACCTGACCCTCATCGCGCTCAGCCGTCAGTGGGGCAATCTCAACGGCCAGATTTTCGTCTTTGTGATTATGGCCGTGGCCGCCGCCGAAGTGGCCGTGGGTCTGGCGATTCTGATCGCCAATACCCGCCATCGCAGAAGTATCAATATCGACGAAATTAATTTGCTGAAGTGGTAACAGGATGATGAGATAATGAGATGATGGAGTACCGGTAGCAGTATCTCATCATCCCATTATCTCCTAACCGCTGGCTGCCACACCTCCACCTCGGAGACTCTTGACTTATGCTCGACTTCGCCTGGCTTATCTTCGCCTTTCCTGCTGTGGGTGCGCTGATCAATCTCTTTTTCGGCGCGCGGCTGAGCAAAAACGCCATCGGCTGGATCGCATCCGGCGCGGTGGTCGGCGCCTTCGCCGTGGCCGTGGGGCTGCTCTTTGGCCTGTTGGGGCTGGACGCCGAACACCGGACAGCGACGATCCATTTGTGGGATTGGATCGACGTCGGCGGCTTTCATGCGCCCGCGGCGATGCTCATCGACAGCCTGAGCGTGACAATGGCGCTGGTGGTGACCGGCGTGGGCGCGCTCATCCATCTCTACGCCACGGGCTACATGCACGACGAGGAACGCTTCCAGCGCTTCTTTGTCTATCTGAACTTCTTCGTTTTTGCGATGCTGATTCTCATCCTCAGCGACAACTTCCTGGGGATGTTTGTGGGCTGGGAAGGGGTGGGTCTGGCCTCCTACCTGCTCATCGGCTTCTACTTTGACAAAGAGGACAGCACCTACGGCTCCTACGCCGACGCGGGCAAGAAGGCCTTTATCGTCAACCGCATCGGCGACTTCGGGATGATGCTGGCGATGATGGCCCTGTGGACCAGCCTGGGCACGATTACTTTCGAGGGCGTCTTTGAACACGCGGGGGAACTGGGCGCAGGCGTGACGACGGCGGTCTGTCTGCTACTGCTCCTGGCGGCCACGGGCAAGAGCGCACAACTGCCTCTCTTCGTCTGGCTGCCCGATGCCATGGCCGGCCCAACGCCTGTCTCTGCCCTCATCCACGCCGCCACAATGGTCACCGCCGGCGTCTATATGATTGCCCGCACTCACGTTCTCTTTGCCCTGGCCCCCGGCGTGATGGCGACGACGGCCTGGGTGGGCGGGCTGACCGCGCTGCTGGGCGCGTCCATCGCGCTGGCGCAGACGGACCTGAAGAAGATTCTGGCCTACTCCACCATCTCCCAGTTGGGCTATATGATTCTGGGCGTGGGGGTGGGGGCCTATGCCTTTGCCATCTTCCATCTTGTAACACACGCCTTTTTTAAGGCCCTGCTCTTTTTGAGCGCGGGCAATGTGATGCACGGGCTGCACGGGGAACTGGACATCAACAAAATGGGCAACCTGCGGGCGAAGATGCCGACAACCTACCGGTTGTTCGCTATCGGCGCATTGGCCCTGGCCGGTTTCCCCCTCACTTCCGGCTTCTTCTCGAAGGATGCGATTCTGCTGACCGTCTTCGACAGCAATCTGCTGCTCTACGTGCTGGGGC
>JACQGT010000617.1 GCA_016199425.1 Chloroflexota bacterium | reverse complement strand
CTCCTTGTCTCTAAACCTAACTACCAAGTCTACCGGTTTCATCCCGGGAATCGACCAGACCAATACGGGAATTCCGAAGCAGCTTGTGGTCGATTCCCGGAATGGGGCTTGGTAGTTACCTCTAAACAAAAACAAAGTTCCTATTCATACTTTATCACGGAATTGAAGCCTTTTCATCCCCTTCTGTACTTATGCGTAATCACCACACTGATTTGTCTTGTAGCGAAAGTAGTATTACATAAACTGAAAACCACCCAACGACGGTAAAATGGAATGCCGCGTTATATGCAATAGACATTATCGGGAATATGTTTTTCAGTAGAAGTTGATTGGGTTTTTCTCTGGGAGATCGACTCTTTTCATGGCTAATTTTCTATTCCCGATAATGTCTAATATCGTCAACATACACCAGCATTCCAGGCGAAACACTCGTCATAAGCCAGCGGATAGTACTTCACGAAGCCGGATAGCAGCCATCCAGCTTTTTTGTTATACTGTGGGCAGAATGAAGGTTTGCCCACAGTATGTGTTTTAACGGAATGGGAAAGCCGCAGGTAGAGTATGCCTACAGCCCTCCAAATCGGCCCGTATCGCATCTACTTTTACTCATACGATTGCGGTGAGCCACGCCATATGCACGTGGACCGAGACAACCGGAGCGCCAAGTTCTGGCTTGACCCCGATGTGGCATTGGTGGAAAATCACGGCTACCGGCGCAAAGACCTGCGCGACATTGAGCGCATTCTGCGCGAGGATCTGGAGGTTTTACGAAATGAATGGGATGCTTTCTGTAGCAACTACACTACGAGCGGCTAGGATTATCGACGTACAGATCACAGACGACACCCTTTCCGTCGATCTGGAAGATGGTCGCACAATTGCTGTGCCCATTGGCTGGTATCCGCGCCTGGCCTACGCCACACCCACCGAGCGCAGTCACTGGCAAATCAGCGGCGCTGGCTATGGCATCCACTGGCCCGAACTCGACGAAGACCTGGGCGCGGAAGGTCTGCTCCTGGGCAAACGCTCCGCCGAAAGCCCCGCCTCGTTCGAGCGCTGGCTGCAACGACGGAAAATGATGCAGCCCGCATACGCCGCGTAAGAGCGTCGTTTTACCCGGCGGTTTTGCGGGCAAGGAAAGCAACGATCTGGGCGTCAAAACGCAGATCGTTGCCCTGCCGCCGCACATGCAGGCCGGCGGCGTCGGTCTCCACACTGGCTTCCAACATTTCCAGCACAGCCGTATGGGTCGCTTCGTCTACGGCAATGCTGCTCAGCCAGACGGTCGCGCTGCGCTCCACCTTCCAGCGTTGCTCTTTCTCCACCTGAAAGCCACATTCTTCCAACAGAGACGTCAACTGCTTGCCTGTGCGGATGGTGGCGTGGGTGGGGTTGCGCCTGTTTTCGATGGCATTCTGAGTGGCTCGCTTCACGGCATCGTCAGAACCGTCGATGTCAATCAGAATCAGCCTCCCGTGGGCGGGCAAGAGCCGGTACAGTTCCCGCAGGGTGGGGCGGGGATTAGCGAGGTGGTGGAGAAGATGGACGCAAAGGGCCGCATCGAAGCGGCCATCCTGGAAGGGCAGATCGTGGGCGGGTGCCAGACGAAAATTGACCCGCTGTAGCGGCACATCTTTGGTGCTCAGACGTAGAAATTCGGCCTTTTCCAGCATAACCGGGCTGACATCCACACCCACCACTTCCCCAATGCCAGACTGGGCCAAATCCAACGCCAGCCACCCGGAGCCGGCCCCGGCCAGGAGAAGACGGCTTTCCTCTCCCAACTCAGCAAAGCGACGAATCTGCTCGCTGCTCATATCCTGGGCCGGTGGTTGCCGATTTTCTGGCTGCTCGCTACTCTCGTGATCCAAGCGCAAGGCCATTTGATTGTAGAATTGGGCGATTTTTTCGATCTCTGCGTTCAATTCCCGGTCAACTGTCTGCTGCTGGTTGTCTTCTGCTGGGGCCGTGCGCCGGAGCGGGGAGCGGCGGACGATATGCTCGGTGCGGTTGATATAGGCCAGCGCCCAGCGCCCCTCGTGGTAGACAACTTCGCTGGTTGAAGTATGGGCAACACCGATGCCCAACTCTGCCCCCGGCGCAAACGAGCGCAGGAGAGTGGCGATCGTCACCGCGTCGGTCACCAGCAGGATAGTTTTGCCCCAGCGGTCGGTCAGGAGCCGGGAAAGGGCGTTCACTAATTCTTCGCTGTAAGTAGTGTAGCGTGCAACTGCCTCCGGCGACTGGTTGCTGGGTGTGGCGATGGGAGGTTCGAGCGCCCAGGCTGCCTCTCCGCCTCGAGGCCAATAGGGGAGTGCCTGGAGACGCAGATCCAATTGTTGACCGATCCGTTGGGCTGTCAGCCGGGCACGCAGGGGAGTGTCGGTCAAGAGGACGTCGATCTCTTCGTGGGCGTGCAGCCACTGGGCCAGCGCGGTTGTCTGCTCCCAGCCTTTGGCCGAGAGGCCAGCCTCATCCGGCGTCAGGTGAAGCTGGCGGCTCTGCACATTTTCCGCATGGCAAGCCAGCAAGAGGCGTGTGGGCCGCGCTGGCGGTGTGGGTGGGCGCAGACTCCACGCGGAACGCGCTCTGGATTCATTAGGAGATGGCGTCCCGTGGACGGGAACACTTTGCTGCATAAGGGTCTGTTGCTCGCTTCGCTGCCCGGCTGGATGAAACTGCATCTGCAAAATCATACCAGACGACGGGTGCGCTGCAAAGCGGGCATGATTCACAAGTGCCGGGGACTAAGAAGTCCCCTCCGGGGCACGCGATTCCGGGAATCAGACACCTTCGCCCCCAACGTGAAGACACCCCACGATTCGCCGTCGTTGACATTCAGCCCGATCTTCTGTACAATCCACTCGGCTGGCTACGCATCCACTGGCCTCTACCGAATTCTTCGTTTCGTTGGTTCACTGCTCCGAATGCACCCCCAGATTCGAGGTAGCTGAAATCTTCACCAGGACTTGGGGTGATCCACATAGCTTCTACCGAACCACAAGGGGGCAATTGCCATCCCAGTCCCGGCGGATAGCTTTTACCTTCAACGTACACCCGCTGACATGAGGAGGATTTATGGCTAAATTCACCACGTCGCAACTGCGCAATGTGGCGATAGTAGGACACGGCAGTTCCGGCAAAACCTCTCTGGTTGAAGCGCTGCTCTTTAACTCCGGGGCGCTTACCCGCATGGGACGGGTCGAAGATGGCACGACCGTCTCGGACTGGGATGCAGAGGAGCAGCGCCGGGGAATCTCCATCAACCTATCTATCGTGCCTGTCGTCTTCAAAGATATCAAATTGAATCTGGTGGACACGCCAGGCTATCTCGATTTCATGGGCGAGGTAATCAGCGCGCTTTCTGTGTGCGAGGCTGGGCTGGTGCTGGTGGATTCGGTGGCCGGGGTAGAGGT
>JACQGT010000606.1 GCA_016199425.1 Chloroflexota bacterium | reverse complement strand
GGGCTGACAATCGTGTGCCACCAGACGTCCGTGGGCGTTTTGCCTCGGGCCGCCTTTTCTGGCCCTACCAGCCCGGGGGCCATATAAGGGATGCGGTCGCATTCCTCCAGATGGAATTGATAGTTCGTGGGGTCTTTGCTGTACCAGAGAATGTTGTCGTGCTTGGCCGGCCACTTTTTTTTGGAACGCGCGCCGTAGTCATAAGCCCAGATAATTTCGTTGAGGAAGGAATCCCGCCCGAAGATGGAATCCAGCAGCACTTTGCAGTAGTGGACTTCCCGGTAGTTGATGTGAAAGAAGAGACTACCGTCGGGCTTCAGAAGGCGATATGCCTCGACCAGCCGCGGCTCCAAAAAGCCCAGATAATCGTCGAAAGTGTCGCCGTAGCCTTTTGTGCCAATCTTCTCCGTGCGATAGCGCTTGCCCTGAAAACCTGTTCGATCCCCGTTGACATCCTGAGTCGTGGCAATCTGTGTCCGGCTCTGGACCTTTCCCGTATTGAAGGGCGGGTCGATGTAAATCAGGTCTACCGAACCGGATGGCAGGTCACACAGAATGGGCAGGTTGTCCCCAAAGTAGATAGTCAGTTTTGCCATACGGATACCTGCACTCCTCAGTTCCTTCCCCTGCCCTCTCAAAACTCCAAATAGTCACTACCGCCTGCGCGTCCACCAACCGCTCAGGACCCGCTCACTGCTACGACATGCACGTCAACCCCGGCCCTCTGCAAATCAACGCAGAATTGGTCAGGTACGGCGTCGTCCGTGATCAGTACATCGAGTTGATCGATGTCCAGCAACTTCCCCAGGGACTTGGCGCCAAACTTCGTGCTGTCCATCATTACCACGACCCGGTCAGCGCTTTGGGCCATGACGCGCTTGACCTGGATCTCCAGCAGGCTGACATCCGTCAAACCCTCCGCCACGGTGATACCTGTTGCGCCCAGAAAACAGGTGCGAGCATTCACATGCTGAAAGTACTCTTCCGCCTGCGGCCCTACAAAGGTCAACGCCACATCGCGCAGCATACCACCACAGCAATAGACGGTGATATCAGGCAACAGCCGAACCAGCTCGTTCATTGTGCCCAGCCCGTTGCCGATGACCGTAAGCTGGCGATATTGTTTCAAATACTTGGCCATGGCAACTACGGTGGTACCAGCCTCCATAAAGATGATATCGCCATCGGCGACGAAATGTTGGCTGGCGTAACGGGCGATCGCCTCTTTGCGATCAAGATTTACCACCTTCTTGTTGACATAGAGAGGCTCTTGGCCCGAGCGCTGTTCGAGGCGCGTCGCACCACCGCGCACCCTGCGCAGACGTCCGCGCTCTTCCAGTGCAGCCAGATCCCGCCAGATGGTCATCGCTGACACATCAAAATGGCTGACCAACTCCTCAATCGTAATCTGCCCGTTGCGCTCGACATAGGCGACCATTCTGTCGCGTCGCACCTCGGCCAGCAGCTTATTTCCCGCACCATTTGAATAGTCTTGCATATTCTCCTCTTGGCGCGGGTCGTGTATACACAACCCGGGGCGGATGTTGGCAAAAAAATATCATATGCAACTGGGAATGAATCACAATATAACATTTGTGGTGATGAATGTCAATTTGCGGAGGACTAAAATCTGCGTATTTCTGGTCTATCCCTGGAATTAATAATTGAATTCGATACAAAAATGTTGACATATGGTATATTGTGCAATATCATACTATTGAATGTAACAATACTCTCCTCGCTCTACCATCGGTATTCCTTCACTGCTGCAACGATCGGATGGCTATAACAGATGGCGCATCCTCTTTTATGGAATTCTGCCCAGGCGGTATCTCCCTGATAACCGGTCGCAGATGGGTGTTCACAGGTCTGCCTTTCCGCGACGTTGTCTACGATGTCATCGTCAAGATCGGTGGTGGCTGCACGTTGCGGCTTGACGGAGAGCCACTGGCGGGAACACTGACAGGTACCAGCGAGTTCCGGCGAACGACACACAGTTAGTAAGCGTCAAGAAATAAGTTTCACCCGGTGCGTCGCACTGTCCAAGAGATGCCTCTCGTCCGCAGGTTTCGGTGGACAGTGCGACGCACCAGAAGCAGGAGGTTATTTCTTGACAATCATTTACGGTCATCTGCCGGCAGTAGGGACAGATGCGAAAGGGGGTGATAGAACGGAGAAGCAGCGGGTAGCCGTGAATGGTTGGGCCGGACCACAGGTGTCAGGCCGCCCATTCATCAGGCCCGTGTCTGATGTGTTCTGGCAGAATCGATCCTCAATCTCACGCAAATCATCAGTTGTTCACAAGGAGACAACAATGGCTACAAAGCGAGGAATGTTGACTCGTCGAGACTTTCTGCGCGGCGCCGTATTGGTAGTGGGCGTACTACCCATCGTCGCCGCTTGCGCCGCGCCGGCCGCGCCTGGAGCCCCTGCTGCGGGGGGAGAGCCGGCAGCGGCACCGGCCGCCGCCCCCCAGGAAATCCGCATCTCCGCCTGGGGCGATACTACGGATAAAACAGTGTATGAGAGCATTGTCGACAATTTCGGCAAAACCCACGCCGGTATGCGCGCCATCGTCGAACAATATCCGGGCGGCTACTACGACAAGATACAGGCCAACTTCGCAGGCGGTACATCCGCCGATGTGTTGTACTTCCAGGGCTGGTCGTGGCAACCGTTTGCCGACAAAGACCAGTTGATGTCTCTGGATGAGTTTGTCGCCAGGGACAGCTATGCCTCTGCCTGGCCGGACATTCCCAATTATACCGATAATACGACGTGGCATGGCCAACGCTACATGACCGTTGCCGATACGGGTTCGGTCGTCATGCTCTACAACAAAGATTTATTTGACAAGGCAGAAATCGCCTATCCGACCAAGGACTGGACCTACGCTGACTTCCAGTACGCGGTCGAAAAAACAAGCGCGGAGGAGGGCGACGTCAAGTACTATGGCTATGCCCAGGCCGGCGGCTGGAATGGTACCTACCTGCGGTCATTGCATTGGATGCGCATGAACGGCGTCTTGGAATGGGACACGATTGTCGAGCCTAAGGAATCGAAGTGGATGCAGGAAGAGATTCTGGCCGGGCTGCAGTACACAGTCGTGGACACCATTGCCAATGGCTATTGCCCAAGCCCGGCCACGATGCAGGGCGGCGGTGTGTCGTTGGCAACTGGCCGGGTGGCTATGGTCATGGAGGGTCCCTGGTATTTGGCCCAGCTCTTCGGCCCGGATGCAGCGGTCGACGGCGGCGTCAAATTCGACGCCGTTGAACCGCCCGTTGGTTCCACAGGCAAAGACGAAACCATCGCCGAAGTTCATGGCCATGTGGTGGCAAAGAGCAGCACCGTGGCCGATGCAGCCTGGGAACTGCTGAAGGACATTATGTCGGAGGAGGGTCAGAAACGTATCGCCGAAGGTGGGCGTATGTGCAGTACACCCGAATATATCGAGTCGCTCTGGGTACCTGTCGCCCAGAAACGATTCAACTTTGAAAACGCCAAGGCCTATGCCGACTCCATGCGCACGGGTCGCAATCCCATCATCTCGGGTGCCGGCTCCAACTACGACGCTGTGGCCGGACCCAGCACACCGCTGCAGGTCGCGTGGGATGCCATGCTGAACGGAACCAGCGCCCAGGATGCGATCGGCGAAGCGCAACCCCTGTTGCAGAAGATTCTGGACGACTATTGGGCCAAGAAAGGCTAAGCGCGGATAGACAGTCGGGCGGTGGTCTGCCTTTGGGTGGACCACCGCCCTATCCGTCCGTATCTGACGGGTAGAGTCCGCTGGATTTGCTTATTCAGAAAGAGGCAACTATGACAGCGCAGCCGCAAAAGCGTAAACGCCCTTCAGGAGTGCAACTCGCCGAATGGCGGGATGGCTGGCTATTTGCCACGCCATTCCTCTTGGGGATTGTCATTTTCTGGCTTGGCCCGATGCTCTATTCGTTGTTCCTGGTCACACAGGATTGGGATATGCTGGGGGCGCCCCAGTTCGTCGGGCTGGCCAACATTACCAATGTTCTCGCCGACCCGCTGGTGGAGAAATCCCTCTACAACACCGCGTACTATACTTTTATCGGTGTGCCTGTGCAGTTGATCATCGCGCTCCTGCTGGCGGTTGCGTTGAACCAGAACCTGCGCGGCCAATCGATCTACCGTACCATTTTCTATCTGCCCGCCATCACCCCGGCGGTGGCCTTCGCCGTCGTGTGGATGCAGATATTCAACGCCGACTTCGGCGTTCTCAACAATATCCTGCGCGCCTTCGGCATACCAGGTGTGAAATGGCTGTTCGACCCCAACATCGCCAAGCCGGCCTTTATCCTGATGAGCCTGTGGACAGTAGGCCCACAGATGGTGATCTTCCTGGC
>JACQGT010000605.1 GCA_016199425.1 Chloroflexota bacterium | reverse complement strand
CGTTTGCCGCAGACGCCGCAAAAAAGTGACTTCTTGGGAGTGTGAGAAAGACAGTGAGGACATTTCATCCGCTCTGCTCCTGGCCCCGGGGTGTGTGCGCGCCTATTTGGGCAAAAAGAGCATTGGCTCTTTCCACCAACCCGGCATCGTCCCAATGGTGACCCATTGTGGCAAGGGTGCGGGCCAGCTCGTAGCGTGTACCGATGGCCTCTGCCTCGGCAAGGCTGCGCTGCCACCAGCTACGGGCTGCCGACGATCTGCCCCGCAGCCACTCCCACTCCCCCTGCAAGCGGTAGGCTTCGGGTTGCCAGGGGCGGTAGCTTCTGGTCCAACGCCGGGCTTGGCGGCAGGCCAGTTGCGCCTTGACCAGCCACTGGTTGCGTCTCTCTCCGTTCGTGGCCGCGGCCTGGCACAGATCGCCGTCGGCCAGCCCGCAGTAAACCCTTCCCAGAAATCGCCCGCCCTGCACGTTCTGTTCCTGGGCGACGGTCAGGCTGCGTTCCAGCGCGGCCATGCCCTCGTCCAGTTTACCTTGCAGCAGAAGCGTCTGCCCCAACTCGGCCTGGGCAACTACAATGCTGATATAATCGGGAATGGCAAGGGAAAGCTCCCAATAACGCTGGAAGGAAGCGACTGCTTCGTCCAACCGTCCCTGCATGCGCTGGACAGGGCCAAGCACCGAATAGCCCCAGGCCAGAACCTGGGCATCGCCGCCATCTTCGCCCAGACGGATCAACTCCGCCGCGTGGGATGCGGCCTGGGCCAGTTCGCCCGCGTAGACCAGTGTCTCCCCGCCGAGCATTGTGGCTGCGCCCCACCCGCGCAGATTGCCCACCTGCTGGTAGGCATCTGCCGAACGGCGGCCAAAGACCACCGCTGGTTGGGGTTGCCCTTGCCAGGAGGCGTGCATTGTCAGCCCCTGCATGGCATAGCTGACAATGAGCGGTTCATTTCTGTCCTCGGCCAGGGCTTGTCCCAGGCGTCCGTAGAAGCCGCCGATCCGGTAAAGTCCAAAAAAGTCGGCAACCGTCAGCATCCCCATATAGCCCATCACCCGATAGCGGGCGTCGTTGACGCGCTCGGCCAGATTCAGGCTGCGCAGAACAGAGAGCAGAAAGCGCTCCGGGTGGCTGACGATATTGATCCAATTGACAGCTTCGAGAATGCGATTCTGCTCGCTGACAATCTCTGGCGCGGGGGGTGGAAAGAGGGCGACGGCCAGCTTTGCGCTGAGGCGGTAGAGTAGCTGCCGCCCGATCTCTACCAGAATGGCGCGGCGCACCGCCCAGGGTTGGGTGGGCAGTTGCTCCCCCAGCAGGGCCAGGGCATGGGTGAAATGGGCCTCGGCCTGGGCGTGTTCGCCGCGCCGGTAAAAGGCTTCGCCGATTTTGCGCTCCACCTGGGCCCGTTGCAGGGGATCCCAGCGGTCGCCGAAGAGACGGCTGTAGACCGCCAGGGCCTGTTCGTAGTGGGCCAGGGCTTCTGCATCTGCGGCCATACCCACGGCCTGATCCCCGGCTTTGAAGAGATAGTCCTGGGCTTTTTCCCACTCTGCGGCCTGGGCAAAGTGCCAGGCAAGCAGAGAGAAGAACTCATCCAGCCGGTCGGCAAAGAGAGCTTCTATGGCCCGCCCCACCCGGCCATGCAGCTCCCGCCGCCGCTGAAGCAGGATATTTTCATAGGTGGTCTGCTGGGCCAGGGCGTGCTTGAAGGCATACTCCAGCTCGGGCAGCCGTTGGCGTTCGCGGATCAGCTCCACGGCCAGCAATTTGTCCAACTGGGCTTCGATCTGCGCGCCGCTGTGGGCCACAGCCTGCAAAATTCGGTAGAGAAAGCTGCGCCCGATCACCGCGGCCAGACGCAGCACCTCTTTCACATCCTCATCCAGACGGTCCACCCGGGCCATAATTACACCCTGAATGGTGTTGGGAATCTCCACCGCGTCGATCTGGCTGGTGGCCCGCCACAGCCCTGTCCCTGCATCGCGCGCCACCACCCCGGCGCTGATAAGAGTACGGATGACCTCCTCCACAAAAAAGGGGTTGCCATCGGCCTTTTGCACAACGGCCTCGCGCACGTGGGCAGGCAGCGCTTCGATCTCCAACAGATTGCGGATCAGTTGGGTGCTGTCGCCGTGGGAAAGAGGCGTGAGCAGAATCTCCGTATAGCGGTTGTCGTTCTGTTTCTGGGCCACGCCGCGCAGATGGGCAATGGGTGTCTCCCAATCCGGGCGGCTGATCCCACAAAAAAGCAGGGGCACGCGCTCGCTCAAGGGTAGCAAATGTTCCAACAGCCGCGCCGACGATTCATCCATCCAATGGATGTCCTCGAAAACCAGGACGAGGGGTTGGTCTCGGGCCAGCCCCTCGAAAAGACGCCGGGAAGCCAGAAAAATCTGCCGCCCCAGCCCTTCGCTGTCCAGATGGCGCACCCGTTCGGCAAACTGGACAGGAATTTCGATGGTGAGCAGACTCGCCAAATAGGGCAGAATCTCCTGGCTGGTGTCGCCAAAGAGGGGATGCAGGCTGGCGGCCAGTTTTTCCCAGGCCGAAGTTTCGTTGTCGTCTTCGCCGATCTGGGCAAAGCGGCGCAGCATCTCCTGAAAGGGCCAATAGCTGATGGACTGTCCAAAGGAGAGGGTGCGCCCCTCCAGCCAGCGAATTCCGGCCAGTGGCAGGGAACTTTGCGCGGCCTCCCGGCTTTCGGCAATCAGCCGGGATTTGCCCAAGCCCGCCTCGCCCAGAATCAGCAGCAGACCGCCTTTCCCCGCCATCAATCGCTCCAGGGCAGCGCGCAGGGTAGCTGACTCGGCGGTGCGCCCCACCAGCGGCGAACGAATGCCGTGGGATTCCAGCCCGCGCAGACGGCCCGGCGCTTCCTTCTGGCGCAGAGGCCGATAGGCGACCACTGGCTCGGCTTTGCCTTTGAGTTGAATTTTGCCCAACTCTTGCCAGTCGAAAAGGGGCGCAACCAGTCGATAGGTCTCCTCGGCGATCTGGACTGTGCCCGGCTGGGCGGTCTGCTCCATACGCGCCGCCAGGTTGATGGCGTCGCCCATCGCGGTATATTCCATGCGCAGATCCGAACCGACTGCGCCGACGACGACCAGACCGGTGTTGATGCCGATGCGGGGGGAGAGGGGGGAAAATTGTGAATGCGGCGTCCTGAGCCTGTCGAAGGGGTGAATGGTGAATTGTGAATTGTGCATGGAAGAATCCCGGAAGTTGTCGAGGATGTCCAGGGCGGCGAGGACGGCGCGCTGGG
>JACQGT010000603.1 GCA_016199425.1 Chloroflexota bacterium | reverse complement strand
GCGCTGGCTGGAGGCGAACGGAGGCGAAGACGCCATCATCGACTGGTATCCCTACGCGCATCCCCAGCTTGGCCCACTGGAGTTGGGCGGGCTGAACGGGATGTACACCTGGCGCAACCCGCCCCACGCTTTGATGGGCGAGGAAGCCGAGAAGAACACCCCCTACACCCTGGCTCTGGCCGATATGCTGCCCCGACTGACGCTCCACGAACTGAGCGCCACACCCCTGGGCGACGGGCGCTACCGGCTGCGGCTGGTGGTGGAGAACAGCGGCTTTCTCTCCACCCAGACCAGCGGTCAGGGACAGAAACGCAATGCGGCCCGTCCTGTGCGGGTGGAATTATCTTTGCCAGAAGGTGCGGCGCTGGTGACAGGCAAAGCGCGCACGGAGTTGGGCCACCTGCAAGGACGCAGCAACAAACTGGCGGTCACTGCGCTCCGCGCCAGCAGCCCCACGGACAACCGGGCGTGGAGCGAATGGGTGGTGCAGGGGAAAACCGGGGACGAAATCGGCGTAACTGTCCTCAGTGACCGGGCGGGGACAATCCGCCGTTTTGCCGTTTTGGGCGCGGGAGAATAACCTTTGCCGATTGTCACCGTGCGGGGCGTGGGCTACCGGTTTGAAGGGTAGGAGACGATTCCGGGAATGGACCAGTAGTTGTCTGTAAACGAAGAAACGCCCGGTCCATTCCCGGAATCAGCACGCTCCGATTCTGGCGTGTACTGGGCAGTCGACGGGTAACAGATCCCACAGTTTGTGATATGATTCACAGGCGATCTGCGTAACCTTTGCATCTCCGCTCTTTTTCAATTTTGCGTTGAAGGCAGAACAATGGACAGACATTCGCGACAGTGGACACGTCTATGGGCCGGATTGACTGTGCTGGCTGCGCTGCTCCTGGTCGGATGCAGCGGCGGGCGTGGGGTAGCCCAGGCCGAGACGACGAGTCAGCAGCGGGCCATCCAGAACAAAGGCTCGGACACCCTCGTCAATCTGGCCCTGGCCTGGGCCGAAGCCTACCGGGAGGTGGACCCGTCGGTCTCCATCGCGGTGACTGGCGGCGGATCGGGCACGGGCATTGCTGCGCTGATCAACGGCACGGTGGACATTGCCAACGCCTCCCGCCAGATGAAGGACAAAGAATACGAGGCGGCCAGGGCCAATGGCATCGAGCCGGTGGAGTTTACCGTCGCTATCGACGCGCTGGCGATTGTCGTCAATCTGGAAAACCCGGTGAGCGAACTCTCCATCGACCAGCTTGCCGACATCTACACCGGGCGCATCACCAATTGGCAGGAAGTAGGGGGCAACGACGCGCCGATTGTCCTTCTCTCCCGGGAGACGAATTCGGGAACCCACGTCTATTTCTTGGAAGAGGTTGTGCGCAAAGGCGCAAGCGACAATACAGACATCTTTGCGCCCCAGACGCTGCTGATGCCTTCGTCCGTGGGGATTACCAGCGAGGTGCGGCGCAACCCCAACGCCATCGGCTACGACGGTCTGGGCTATGTAGACACTTCCCACGAGAAGACTATCGCTGTGGCGAAGGACGCGAATTCGGCCTTTGTTCTGCCGACGGTCGCCAGCGGCGCAGATGGCAGTTACCCCATCTCCCGTGACCTCTATATGTACACCGCAGGCCAACCCACCGACGCCATAGCCACCTATTTGGCGTGGATTTTGGGGCCGGAGGGGCAGCGCATCGTGGCCGAGTTGGGTTTTGTTCCTTTGCCGGAGAAATAGGTATATGTCAACTAATCCCTCTCTGGCGGCAAGTGATACCACCGAAGAAAGCGCCCCCCGTCCACGCATCGGCGAATGGATCATCGAAAATCTGATCCGGCTGGCTGGCCTCTCAACCGTTGTCATCATCGGGCTGATCTTTCTCTTTCTCCTGCGCGAGGGAGGTCCCACCTTTCTGGACATCCCCCTGCGCCAACTTTTTGGCAGCCGCTGGTATCCAATCGAAGGCATTTTTGGGCTGCTCCCGCTCATCGTAGGCTCTTTGCTGGTTACGGTGGGCGCGGTCTTCATTGCCGTTCCATTGGGACTGATCACTGCCATCTATTTGGGCGAGATTGCGCCCCCCTGGCAGCGGGAAATCCTCAAACCCCTCATCGAAATGCTGGCTGGCATCCCGTCGATTGTCCTGGGCTTCCTGGGCTGGGTGGCTTTGGCCCCACTCATTCAGAACGCCGGCGCGGCCACCGGACTGACCGCCTTTACCGGCGCGGTGATTCTGGCCTATATGTCCCTGCCCACGATTATCAGCATCTCCGAGGATGCGCTCTACGCCGTGCCGAAGGAGTATCGGGACGGCGCGCTGGCGATTGGCGCCACCCAATGGCAGACCATCTGGCGGGTGGTGCTGCCCGCGGCCCGCTCCGGCATTGTGATTGCGGTGATGCTGGGGATTGGCCGGGCCATCGGTGAGACAATGGCGGTGATGCTGGTGACGGGCAACGCGGCCAACATCCCCGCCCTGAGTGGTGGGATGATCTTCGAGCCGGTACGCACGATGACCGCCACCATCGCCGCGGAGATGGGCGAGGTGGCCCAGGGCAGCCTGCACTACAATACTCTCTTCGGCATCGGGATTGTGCTTTTCATCATTACCTTCGCCATCAACTCGCTGGCCGGGCGCATTGTGGGCACGCGGGGCGCGCGGCGGACGGGAGGCAAGCTATGAACCGGCAACAGACCAACCGGCTGGCGATGGCGCTGATCACTGGAGTGGCGATTTTGGTGGTCGTACCCATTGTGCTGGTCATTCTTTTCGTCCTCTACAACGGCATCGGCGCGATCAATTGGGAATTTATCACCGCCGCGCCCAGAAATGGGATGCGGGAAGGGGGCATCTGGCCTGCGTTGTTGGGGACAATCTTCCTGACCTTCGGCACGGCCATCATCTCCTTCCCCCTGGCTATCGGCGCGGCCATCTACCTTTCGGAATACGCCGCGGACAACCGGATGACCCGGATGGTGCGGCTGGCCATTGTCAACCTGGCTGGTATTCCGTCGATTGTCTACGGGCTGTTTGGCCTGGGCGCGTTTGTGCTCTTTCTGGAGTTCGGCACATCCATCCTGGCCGGCTCGTTGACACTGGGTCTGCTCACCCTGCCGGTGGTGATCAGCACCGCGGAAGAGGCCATCGCTTCGGTGCCCCAGCAATTCCGCACGGTGAGCTTGAGCCTGGGCGCGACCCGTTGGCAGACCATCCGCCACCAGGTGCTGCCCCACGCCCTGCCCGGCATTCTCACCGGTGTGATTCTGGGGCTGGGCCGGGCCGCGGGCGAGACAGCACCGATTCTTTTTACGGTGGCGGCTTTCTACCTGCCGAATCTGCCCCACTCGATATTTGATCAGACAATGGCCCTACCCTACCATCTCTACGTCATCTCTACGCAGGTTCCAGGAATGCCCCTGGAAATCCAATACGGGACAGCGCTGGTGCTGCTCCTAATCGTCCTTTCGCTGACACTGGTCGCCACCTTCGTGCGCACGAGTATGCGGCGGCGGCGGGAGTGGTAATGGATATTGGGTATTGGATATTTCGTAAGCTACTGGCAGCTACTCAGCCCATCAAAAGCGGACGCAGATTCAAAAGATTGAAACAAAGATCAGCGCAGATCAATCCAAATCAGGAAAATCTGCGTCCCAATTTCTGATGGGCTTCGGCGGAGAGGTCAATGACGCAAGCGAAAATTTCGATTCAGAATCTCTACTACACCTACGAAGACGGCATTGAGGCCCTGCGCGACATCAGCCTGGAGATTCCCGCCAACGAGATTTTCGTCCTCTTTGGCCCGGCGCGCAGCGGCAAATCCACACTGCTGCGGCTGCTCAATCGCCTTTCCGACCTGGACGAGGGGAGCGCGCGCCAGGGGACGATTCTCTTTGACGGCAAGGATGTCTTCGCCCGCAGCGTAGACGTGAGTGATCTGCGGCGGCGTATCAGTATGGTTTTCGCCATGCCCACGCCTCTGCCCGGCTCCATCTACGACAACTTGGCCTATGGGCTGAAGATGGCAGGCATCCGGGAGCGGAGCGAGTTGGATCGACGGGTGGAGCAATCGCTCAAGCAGAGCGCGCTGTGGGGCGAGGTGAAGGATCGCCTGGGGGCTTCGGCCTTTGCCCTCTCCGGCGGCCAGAAGCAGCGCCTTTGCCTGGCGCGCAGCCTGGCCCTGGAGCCGGATGTGGTGGTGCTGGACAACCCGACCTCCGGTCTGGACCCCATTTCCACAGCAACCGTCGAGGAGTCGCTCTATACCCTCAAAGAGCGCTACACGATTATTATGGTTCCCCACAGCGTGCAGCAGGCGGCCCGGGTGGCGGATCAGGCGGCGTTTTTGCTGGACGGCACGCTGATCGAAGTGGGTGAAGCGGGAAAGATGTTTGTCCAGCCAAAAGATCAGCGGACGGAAGACTATATTACCGGGCGATTTGGATAAATGGAAAACAAAATCGACGTGCAGGACTTCAACTTCTATTACGGCAGCTTTCACGCGTTGAAAGGGCTGACGATCCCCATCCGGGAGCGGCAGATCACCGCGCTCATCGGCCCGTCTGGTTGCGGCAAATCCACCTTTCTGCGCTCGCTCAACCGCATGAACGACACCATCGCCGGCACCCGAGCCACGGGCGAAGTGCTGCTGGATGGGCAGAATATCTACGCCCCGCATGTGGATGTGACCGAACTGCGCCACCGGGTGGGGATGGTCTTTCAGCGCCCTAATCCCTTTCCCCAGAGCATCTACGACAATGTGGCCTTTGGCCCCCGGGTGCTGGGTATGGCCGGCAGCAAAGCATTGGACCGGATTGTACAAGAGAGCCTGGAAGGGGCCGGTCTGTGGGGGGAGATCAAACACCGCTTGCAAGACCCGGCCCTCTCCCTCAACCCCGGCCAGCAGCAGAGGCTTTGCATTGCGCGAGCCATCGCGGTGAAGCCGGAAGTGATTCTGATGGATGAGCCGTGCTCCGCTTTGGACCCGGTGGCGACGCTCAAAGTGGAAGAATTAATGCGCATTCTGGCAAAAGAGTATACAATTGTGATTGTCACCCACAATATGCAACAGGCGGCCCGGGTCTCCGACTTCACCGGTTTCTTCTGGCTGGGGGAGCTGGTCGAGTTCGGGCCGACAGCTCAACTCTTCGCCACACCCCAGGCAGAATTGACCGAATCGTACATCACCGGACGGCGTGGATAAGCGATTGGGGCACTGGCGATTGGAGATTGGAGATTCGCTCCGGCCAATCGCCAATCGCCAATCGCTAATCGCTAATCTCACCGCAGTAAGGAGCAATTACAATGTCAACGCGAGAGCGCTTTGAGCGAAAATTAAACGAACTGCGCGCCGACATCCTGGCCATGGGCAGTCTGGTGGAAGAGGAACTTCACATGGCGTTGGAGGCTCTGCGCACCCTCGACCCGCAGATCGCCGCAGCTGTCAACGAAAAGGATGTGGTGGTCAATCAGACGCGCTTTGCCATCGAGGAGAAGTGCTTCGCTCTCATCGTCACCCAGCAGCCCGCGGCCCGGGACCTGCGCGCCATCATTACGGCCATGAATATGATTGTGGACCTGGAACGTATGGGCGACCAGGCCAAAGGCATTGCCAAAGTCGTACGCCATCTCCAGCAGTTCCCCGAACAGGAGCGGCCCACGGGATTGGAAGCGATGGGACAGATGGTCAGCCAGATGATCCGCCAGGCTATGACCGCCTATGCCCACGACAATGTGGACCTGGCCCGGCTGGTGGCGACCCAGGACGACGAGGTGGACACCCTCTATGCCCGGGTCTTCACCGACATTATGCTACGCATGGCCCAGGTGCAGGAGTCGGAACAGATCGAAGCATCCTACGAAATTTTGCGCTCGGCCCGGGAACTGGAGCGTTTCGGCGATCTGGCGACGAATGTAGCCGAACGGGTCATCTATCTGGTCACCGGCTCTATGTCGGAGATCAACCGGGACGGATAATTTGCTCATTTCATCCCGCCGCCGTCTCCTTTTTTCCCACCTGCTGCTCTCCCTCGCCATCGGCGTGGGAACGCTCGTCTATCTGCGCCGCGTCCCCCCTGCCGCAGAGCAATTGCCCTGGCTGCTGCTGGGCGCGGCGTTGTTCTATGGCCTGGCCGCCGGGCTGCTACACCCAAGAGACGCCACCTGCTTCCACTGCCGACCGGATGATTCTCGTCCAGGTCCACGACACCGGCGTGGGAATCCCCGCCCACGACCTCCCCCGCATCTTCGAGCGTTTCTACAAAGCCGACCGCGCCCGCTCCGGCGGTGGCACGGGCCTGGGGCTGGCCATCGCCAAGCACATCATCCAGGCCCACGGCGGGCGCATCTCCGCGGCCAGCCGGGAAGGGGAGGGGAGCACCTTTTCGTTTACACTCCCTGTGGCGCGCGAATGAAGTATGTATGAAATATACGGAAATAATACGCTTATGAAAACCTCCTACTTTTCCCATACTCTCGTCCTCATCAAAGGCGGGGGCGACCTGGCGACAGGCGCAGCCTGGCGGCTGCACCGCTGCGGCTTCCCGGTGGTGATGACTGAACTGCCCCGCCCGTTGGCTGTGCGCCGGGCCGTCTCCTTTGCCCAGGCTGTGTTTGACGGCGAGCACACTGTCGAAGGCGTAACAGCCCGTCTGACACTGGTGGAAGACGTGCCGGATGTGCTGGCTGCCAACGAAATCCCCGTGCTGGTGGACACAGAAACCGAGTGTCTGCACGCAATCGCGCCCACTGTCCTGGTGGACGCCCGCGTTGCCAAGCGCAATATCGACACGTCCATTGATGACGCACCGCTGGTCTTGGCTTTGGGGCCGGGCTACATCGCCGGCGTGGACTGTCACGCTGTCATCGAGACGAATCGCAGCCACAACCTGGGCCGGGTCATCTGGCAGGGGACGGCGGAGGAAAATACGGGGGACCCCGGCCCCCTGTCCGGCGTGTCCAACGACAGCAGTCGGGTGCTGCGGGCCGCGGTCTCAGGCCGTTTCATCAGCTTTGCCCGCATCGGCGACCGGTTGCCTGCGGGCGATACCATTGGCGTTATCCAACGGCCAGGTGGAGAAGAGGTGCCCGTGCGGGCACCCTTCACCGGTGTGGTGCGCGGGCTGATCCACGAGAGCACGCCCGTCAACACAGGCATGAAAATTGGCGATATGGACCCGCGGATTCAGACCGAACACGCCTTCACCATCTCCGACAAGTCCTTGGCGATTGGGGGCGGTGTGTTGGAAGCGATCCTCATGTGGATGAGGGGATGAAGGGAAGAAGACGAGCAGCTGCGCAGCCGGATGGCCCAGTGGATGCGCCAGTGGGACTCAGCCGCAACGCAGACCGCCGATTGAGCAATCAGACAAAAAAGGCAGAATATATGAACGAAGAAATAACGCTATTTTCCGTGCCACGAATGCCGCTGATACAACTCGGTGACGACCTGGCCCAATTGATTGTGGAGAAGATGACGAACGCCGGACAGGAGTTGCAGTCCGGCGATATTCTTGTCATCGCCCAGAAGGTGGTGAGCAAAGCCGAGGGACGGTTGGTGCGTCTGGCCGGGGTCACGCCGGGTGAACAGGCGCTGGAACTGGCCGAGATCACCGGCAAAGACCCCCACGTCGTCCAGGTGATCCTGGACGACAGCCACGAGGTAGTGCGGGCGCGGCGGGGGCTGCTGATTGTGGAGCAGAAGAGCGGCTGGGTCTGCGCCCACGGCGGCATGGACCGCTCGAATGTGCAGCCGGTGGACGGGGAGGAAATGGTGGCCCTGTTGCCGGAAAACTCCGACGCCAGCGCGGCGCGGCTGCGTACACGTCTGGCCGATCTGACCGGCGCGCAGGTGGCCGTTCTCATCAGCGACAGCCACGGACGGCCCTGGAAGTTTGGCACAATGGGCGTCTGCATCGGCTGCGCCGGCATCCCGCCCCTGTGGAACCAGCGGGGGCTGCACGATCTCTTTGGCTACGAACTGGTGGCCAGCGAGGAGTGCATTGTGGACGAACTGGCCGGGGCCGCCGCGCTGTTGATGGGGCAAAGCTCCGAGGGCAGACCGGTGGTGGTCATCCGCGGTTACACGCCGCCGGATGTGCCGGCCGCGCCCGCCACAAGCATTCAGCGGCCAAAAGAGTTCGATGTGTTTCGGTAAAAGGCGATTAGCGATTGGCGACTAGAGATCGGGACGATCCGACGCCCAATCGCCAATCGCTAATTCCCCATTACTTCCCCGTCCCATTGATATACGCCACCTCGTCAGCGCTCAACTTCACTCGGCTGGCATGTACATTCTCGCGAAATTCGTCGCCCGTGCGGGTTCCCACCAGCGCATAGACATCCAACCCACTGTGCAGTACGTAGGAGAGGGAAATTTGGGGCAGGGTCAGCCCCTTCTGCCGGGCCAACTCCTCAGCCCGGTCAATGCGCCCAAAGTTCTCTTCGGTGCAGTAGCAGCGCACCACCAATTCGTCGTTGTAACCGCTGAAAGTGTGCAGATTGTCCCGGCGGAAGCGCCCGGTGAGAAAACCGCCGGCCAGACTCGACCAGACAAAGAGGGGCATCTTCTGCTCTTTATACCAACGGCGATCTGCGACGGCATCCGGCCCGGCAATGCTCAGGCAGTTCTCCCAGGGGGATTCCTTCTGCACGGCCATACTGAAATTGGGGCTGCTGACGACGAAGGATTTCAGCCCGTTGGCTGCGGCGTAGGCGTTGGCCTCTGCAATGCGGGCGGGCGTCCAGTTGGAGCCACCGAATGAGCCGATCTTCCCGGCCTTGTGGTGTTCGTTGAGCACCTCCACAATCGGCCCGACGGGTTTGGACGGATCGTCCCGATGCAGAACGTAGAGATCGATAAAATCCACTTTCATACGGGCCAATGAGTCGTGGAGATCGCTGGTGATGTCGAAGGGGGTCACCCGCTGGCGGTCCCGGTTGTGGTGTGCGCCCTTGCCCAGGATCACCACCTGATCGCGCACGCCCCGGTCGTTGATCCACGCACCCAGCGTGCGCTCGCACTCGCCGTTGCCGTAGCCGTGGGCTGTGTCAAAAGTTGTGCAGCCCGCGTCCAGAATGGCGTCCAGCAGTTCAAAGCCCTCGGCCAGTTGGTCCGTGCGCAGCATCACTGTGCCCTGGACCAGCCGGGAGATGGGTTTGTCGATGCCGGGTACTTTTCCGTAGTCCATTGTTGTGTTCTCCTGAGTGTCTTCTCGTAAAGTCCAAATGTTTGCGTGTAGGCCAGTGATCAGTAAAAGTCATCAGTAAACAGTCGGTCTCGTCGAGACACTGCCCTGAAAAATCGTCCGAAGTCCTGAGTCTTTTTTCATCCCCCGTGGCGTGTACCCGCACATGAGGAACTGATAACTGATAACTGTTTCCTGACTACTCCATCGGATAGCGCAAGCTCCACTCTGCCCGCAGACCATCCAGCAAGCGCATGACGGCCAGTGTATCCGCGTGGGGAACGACGGGGCTTTCGGTGAGACCGGCGCGCAGACAGCAGCCTGCCTCGACTGCTTCGTAGTTCCAGCCATTGCCCACACTTTCCGGGTGAATCTCCTGGGGTTCGTGGCCATCCTGGCGCAGGGTGAAGCTGGACGGCCCCCACCAGCGCTCGTGGATGACGATCTCGCCTGCAGAGCCGGAGATGCGGGCGATGTGACTGGTGTTGGCGCGCACGGAAGTGGTCATTACGGCCAGCGCGCCGTTATTGTAGCCGAAGAGAATGCCGGCGTTCTCATCCACACCCGTCTCGCCCAGATGCGCCCAGGTGCGGACCTCATCCGGCTGGCCCAGGAAGCGGTAGGTCAGGGCCACGGGGTAGACGCCCACATCCAACAGTGCGCCGCCGCCCAACTCTGGGCGGTAGAGACGGCTGGCCGGGTTCACCTTCGAGCGAAAGCAGAAGTCGGCCTGGATCACCCGTACATCACCGATGGCCCCGTCCGTGATCAGCCGGGCGATCTCTTGCATGTGGGGCAGGCAGTGGGTCCACATGGCCTCCATCAGGAAGAGACCCGTACGCCTCGAGGCGGCGATCATCGCCTTGGCTTCCCCGCTGTTGATGGCGAAGGGCTTTTCGCAGAGAACCGCCCGCCCACCTTCCAGACAGAGAATCGTATTCTCTTTGTGCAGGGAATGGGGCGTGGCGACGTAGACGATGTCCACATTCGGGTCTGCGGCCAATGCTGCGTAGGAGGCGTGGCGGGTGGGTACAGAAAAACGGTCGGCAAAGGCGTTGGCCGATTCCGCAGTGCGGGAACCTACGGCGACAAGCTCGGCGTCGTCTACAGCAGTAAGCCCCCGGGCGAAGTCACCGGCAATGCGGCCTGTGCCCAGGATACCCCAGCGTATTTTGTCCATCTGTTGCTCCAATCGGTGTGTGGTTCTGTCCGAAGTCCGAAGTCCGCATTCAAACGGGCGCGTGTCTTCGCAGTAAATCACGCGTGGGCGTCTCTGTCAAAACGCACGGGTCTCAGATTCGCGGCGGTGTGGTATACTGCATCAGAGCAGGAACGCAGCGCCCAGGGGGCACCCGGCAGCGCCCAGATGGCACCCGGCAGATTTTCGCAGATTGAATCCGTGTCCTTCAACAACAAATGGGAACCCTCCAATGGCTCTACCGCAAAAAGCCAGAAAGCAGACCCCGGAGTCGCGGGGAGTGCGGAGGCACGCGGAGGTTT
>JACQGT010000602.1 GCA_016199425.1 Chloroflexota bacterium | reverse complement strand
GTGACAGGCGGCGCAGTTCTGACTGTAGAGCGCTGCGCCCTGGGCCAGCGTCTGGGGCGTCGTCTGGGCCTGCCAGAGATAGGCGAGTAGCTGCCAGCGTTCCGGCTCGCTCAACGCCGCCGCGCCGGGCAGAAGCGACCCGTCCACTGCACTGAGGCGCTGGTAGACCTCCGCCGGCGTGGCCAGAGGCCAACCCAGCGCCGCGGCCGCTTGCGCCGGGGATGCGTCCGACGCCAGCCGTTGCCAGACCGCGCCGCCCGCCGCGGCGCTGGGCCGCTCCTCCGGCCAGACGGCAGCCGGGTGGGGCGCGTCCAGATTCATCTGGGCCAGGGGAAGCTGATAGCGTTGCGTCTCCTGGGCATAGACCAGCCCAGCCTCGGGATTGTCCGGGGCTGCCACCTCCAGCACTGTGCGCATACGCCAGTGGTTCGGGCTGCACCACTGGGTGCAATAAAGCACGTAGCGCCCCGGCGCGGGGGCGGTAAACTCCACCACCTGCTTCTGACCAGGCGTGATGATCAGACTGGAGATGTCAGTATAGCCGATGGCAAAGGCGTGGCTGCCTTCAACACCTGTTACGGTCAGACGCACGGGCTGCCCAACCATCACCCGCAGTTCCTCGCCCAGCCAGCCGCCGTTTTCCGGCTGCATCGCCCGCAGGGTCAATTCGACGGGCTGCTGCGGTTTGGTTGCCTGCCAGTAACGGGCAAATTCCTGTCCCGTCCACCCCAGCGCAATCATCGCGAGGGTTACGGCGAGGTACATACCAGCCCATCCGTCAAGCCATTCCCGCTGCTGGCCTTGTGCTGGCTGTCTGTCCCTGTACTGTCGCATGTCATATTCACTCGAGAAGCCGGTAGATTGGACCAGTCGATGACCTGGATGCCGACGGGCGGCGTATTGGTGGGCGGCCCGAAACGGCTGTAATCGGCGTCGATTTGCGCCCGAATCTCTTGTAGCGAGCGGCCCTGGCTCAGGCCCCGTAGGGTATCTTGAGCAATATCGACACAGATGCCGCAGCCGGTGGCGTGGAGATCTACGATGCCTTCAGTCTGCCAAAAACAGCTATAGTTGGAGGTGTGGCCCATCGCTCCGCAGCCGCAATAGCAGGGCATCTGTTTGGCCGCCTCCGGGTTTGCCGCGGCGAAGCGGTAGGCTTCGGTCACCCGCTGGGGTTCTGCCGTCAGCTCTACGGGCATCGCAGTTAGCTCTGCCATTGCCACAGCCATTGCCTCCTTTGGGCTGCTGCACCCGGCTGCGGCCAGACTCCACGCCAGGAGCAGAAGAACCAACAGTGTAAATCGGAATGCTCGTTTTCCCACAACCCACCTCCCCAACAGACGCTTTCTGACGGCGCTTTCAGTCAAACAGAGTGCTCTCTATTTCACAATCCGTCAGTGGACAGGGGGCAAACAGGCACAATGGCCTATTCGTCTACTGGTGTGCGGCCGTTTGCCCACAACGCGAAGTGGCGGTAGAGTAAACAGCGCAACTGAGTCTTTGAAATGGAACAGGAGTAATGCAGGTGGGATTTCGATACGCCTCGCAGACTCGGCTACTCAACCGATCACCTGCATTACTCCTATGGAGATAAGATGACAAAGTATTCGATCCTGTGGTTATTCTACGGGCTGCTGGCGCTGCTTCTCGCTGCCTGTGGTGGGAGCAGTACGCCCACACCCCTGAACCCGCAACAAATCGAGACAGGCAAGGCTGTCTACGATGCCAACTGCGCTGCCTGTCACGGCGCGCAGGGCGCAGGCGAGCCGAACTGGAAAGCGCCCGACGCCAACGGCGTCTACCCCGCGCCGCCCCACGACAGCAGCGGCCACACATGGCATCACGCGGACGCTCTGCTCCTGCAAGTGATGCGGGAAGGCAGCGGTATGCCCAACAGCAAAATGCCGGTCTATCGTGACATACTCAGTGACGGCGAGATGGAGGCTGTATTGGCCTACATTAAGACTTTCTGGGGGCCGGAAGAGGCGGCCTTTCAACAGCAGATGACGGAGCAGTGGAAGGAGCAAAACAGATGAAACAGAAGTTCGACTTTTGAGAAAAGTAAAGTCGAACTTCTGCGACGTGGAGAGCGCGAAATAGGGGGGAAAGTATGTCGCTGCAATGGTGGCGCAACAGCCCGGTCAGCCAACGGGTACACTTACTGCGTTGGGTGCTGCCCCTGGGGATTGCTGTTGTTGTTGTTTTCTACCAATTGGTCCTGGCCGCCTACGCCCACGATGTCTACGGCCATACCGAACACACGCTGCTGGAATTACTCTTCTATGCTGTACTTGGACCGATCGTGTCCTGGGCAACGCTCACACAGATCAGCCGTTGGCTGAACGAGAAGGAAGAGGCCGAGCAGGCTGTGCATGCCGGGGAAAGGCAGTTAGCCAGCATCATCGACGCCTCGGCAGATGCCATCCTCAGCCTGGACGCACAAGGGACGATTCGCTCCTGGAATCGGGGGGCGTCGTCCCTCTTTGGCTACAGCGCAGACGAGCAAATCGGACGCAAATTGGCCGCTCTCCTCCCTTCCCAATCCGCGGCAGAGGGACGAAGAGAGAGCGTCGGAGAGCAGCCGGCTCAGTTGGTCTCACGCCACTACGAGGCTCTTGTCCACGCCCGGGATGGGCGGCGACTGGTGGTCGATGTCAACCAGACCGCTCTCGTGGATGGCTGGGGGCGACCCCAGGGCGCGTCGGTGATTGTGCGCGACATCAGCGAACGCAAAGCCAGAGAGGCCGTGTTGGCCGAGGAACGGGCGCGCATCGCCCGGGACCTGCACGACGGCCTGGCCCAAAGCCTTTACTTTATGGGCTTGAAATTGGACCTGATCCGCAAACAGGTGCGCGGCGCGCCCGCAGGGATTGAGCAGGAAGTAGAAGCGCTCAAACAGACGGTGCAGGCCAATATCAACGACGTGCGGCGCACGATTTTTGCCCTGCGCCCGGTGGACCTGGTGGGGTTGGGCTTTGCCGCAGCCGTCCAGAAATATGTGTCGGAGTTTGCCGAACAGACCGGCCTGGAAATTGAACTGCGTCTGGACGGAGAAATCGAGCGAATAGCGCCGGTTTTGGAGCCGCAGATTTTTCGACTGATCCAGGAAGGCTTGAATAATATCGCCAAACACGCCAAAGCCCGCCAGGTACGGATCGATCTGGCAATAACGACCCATCGGCAGATCCATCTCTCCATCGCCGATGACGGGGTTGGCTTCGACACAGCCGCAATAGCCGCTCCCACGGATGGGCGCATGGGTGTGCGGCAGATGCGGGAGCGGGTGCGTGGGCTGAACGGCCATTTCTCTCTACAGAGCCAGCCCGGCCAGGGGACGCTCCTGGAGGCGATAATTCCCCTATGACAAAGAAGATTCGCGTTCTGATCGCCGACGATCATACGATGGTGCGCCAGGGGTTGAGCCAAATCTGTGACGCGGAAGCCGATCTGGAGGTGATCGGCCAGGCCGCTAACGGCGAGGAAGCCTGCCGTCTGGCCGACCGTCTGCATCCCCACGTTGTGATTATGGACATCAATATGCCCGTCCTGGACGGTGTGCAGGCGACCCAACGAATCACCGCTGCCTACCCAGAGATGGGTGTGATTATCCTGACAATGTACCGCCAGGACGAACACGTCTTTGAGGCTATCAAAGCAGGCGCCCGGGCCTACCTGCTCAAAGAGGCGGACAGCGACGAACTGCTCTCGGCCATCCGCGCCGTGGCCGCGGGGGAGGCGCTGCTCGACCCGGCCATTGCTCATAAAATAATTGACGAGTTCCGCCGCCTGCTAGAGAGCGCTGCCGGCCGCGGAGGAACTTTTACCCCCCTCACCCCGCGGGACCTGGATATTCTGCGTCTGGTGGCGCAAGGGATGGACAACAACGCCATTGCCGGGCGTCTCTTTCTTTCCGAAAAGACCGTGCGCAACCGGCTCAGCGGCATCTTCGAGGCGCTGCACGTCTCCAACCGCACCCAGGCCGCGCTCTATGCCCTGCGCAAGGGGTTGGCTCGCCTGGACGATGCAGAGTCTGATCCCAGCGAAACCTGAACATTCCCCACACAAACATTCCCCACGAATCCAGATTGCGCCCGCGGCGCGGGACATTTGTCCCGGCGGCGCGGGGCTGCTGTCCCTTCTCTACGCTTCTCCTTACCCCTAAACTGGGGATCGGTTATCTCTGGTTATCCCTGCCAGCAGCCGGGGATGTGATTCGCAACGGCAAAAGTTGTGCGTCTGCGCAGGGGTTTGCGGCGCACGGTGCAGGAGGATCCAATGACTCGTTATACGTTCGGTTTCAGCCGGGATATTGCCATCCCATTCCCCGACGCAGTGAGCGCAACGGCGGCGGCTTTGCAGGCTGAGGGTTTCCACGTGACCCAGCTCGGCGAACCAGAAGCCTATGCAAACGGCAAGGCCGCGCAGCCGGCCTACGCCATTCTGGACGCCTGTGATCCAGCGCTGTTAAAACACTCCATCTCCACCCGACCGGATTTAAGCCTGATGACCACCTGTCGCGCTGTGATTTGCAGCAACGGAACGGGCGCAACCCTCTGCATCAGCGATCCTTACCAAACGTTGGGCAAAAGCGCGCAGACACCATCACTGGCCGGGATTGTCCAGGAGTTGAATGGGCGGTTATGGAGCGCCTATTTGCGGGTAGTGCTGGCCGCGGCCGAACTGTAATTTCCACATAACAGGCGCAGAGAGCGAGCGCTGATCAAAAGGAGAGATGTTATGTTGTCCAAGAATCGCCTGTTCACGTTCATTGCATTATGGATTGTCGTTCTGTTGGTGGCCGCCTGCGTAGCCCAGGCCCAATCGGAGAGCGGGCCTACATCCCAGAGCGCCTCGGAGCAGGTCGCCGCGGTGGCTGGCGACAGTGCGGTTGCCGACACTCATCCGAAGGGTGACAGCCACGACGAAGATGCGCACGGGGACGAAGCGGAACACGCCGATGAAGCCTCGATAGCGGAAAGCCATCACATGGAAGGCGATGACCACATGGCTGGCGAACATATGGCGGATGCGGGCCATATGGAGAGCACTGAGCACAGCGAAGGAGGCGCTCACGCCGAAGGCGAGGAGCACGGTGTGCCCGCCGAGGCCATGGCCGTGGAGAACCCCGTGACGGTGACTGCGGAATCCATTGCCGCCGGAGCCGCAACTTATACCCAGTACTGCGCGGTCTGCCACGGCAACGAGGGAAAGGGTGATGGCCCAGGCGCAGCCGCGTTGAACCCGAAACCGGCCGATTTCAGTGCAGAACACGTGCAGGTGTTGAGTGACGGCGGGCTGTTCTGGTTCATCAGCAACGGCGTGCCGGATTCGGCTATGCCCCCTTGGGGAGGTATTCTAAGTGAGGAACAACGGTGGGAGGTCGTGAACTTCCTGCGCACGTTCAAGGGGGAATAATAGCCAAAAGGTGGGCGCGATCTGCTACGAGCAAAAGATGTCTGGTTCTCTTTGGAACGTCACTCCCAACTGAAGCCCGGCCCCTGAGGAATCTGTACGCTTCCCTCCTCCAAACGCAGGGGGGAGTCGGGCGCAAGCAGACCTGTCTCCAGGTAGAGGGCGTTGGGCAGACAGGCCATCACATTCAACTGCACCGGGCCGCCGCCGTGGGAGGCATAGGGACGCCGGAAAGCCGCAGCCATCGACCCAATCTGCAAGAGCGCGGTGGGACCGCCCGCCCGGCGCAGGTCCGGCTGTACAATATCCATCGCATCCCGGCGCAGAAAGCGGGCAAAGTCAGCCGGGGTGTAGAGATTCTCGCCCGTGGCAATGGGGATGTCCAGGGCCCGGGTCAGTTCGGCGTAGCCGTCGATGTCGTCGGCGGGGATGGGTTCCTCCCACCAGACGCAGCCCATCTCCTCGAAGGCACGCCCCCGGCGCACAGCTTCGGTAGCAGTCAGGGATTGGTTGGCGTCCACCATCACGCCGATCTGGTCACCCACAGCCTTGCGCACCACAGCTACCCGCTGCACGTCCTCCGCCAGGGTGGGATAGCCCACTTTGATTTTCACGGCCCGAAAGCCCTGAGCCACCGCCTGGCGGCAGATGGCCTGCACCTCTTCGTTGTCGTAGTTGAGCCAACCCACCATTGCATAGGCCGGGATGCGGGTGTGGACGCCGCCCCACAGTCGCCAGCAGGGCACGCCGTGCATCCGGCCCAGACAGTCCCACAGGGCCGTGTCGATTGCAGAGATGCCGAACGTTGCCAGCCCCTGGCTGCCGTGATATTCGGTCTCGGCCAGCATAGCCTGGTGCAGACCCCGTACAAAGGCCGGGTCCTGGCCCAGAACGAGGGGCTTGAGTTCGTGTTCGATGAGCGCGGCCAATACGTCCGGTCCACCGGCAATGCGGCCAAAACCAGCCTCGCCCACGCCGGTGATGCCGGTGTCGGTGATTACTTCGACGTGCACGCTGCCTGAGCCGGGCAGGCTTTGCAGGGCATCCCGTTTGGGGGTGGAGCTAGGGGCAGTGCGGTGAATCTGGATGTTCAGGTGGGTGACGCGCATGGAGCTTCTCCTCCGGCGGGGTGTTTGTTCTTGCTGGCAAAGCAGGTGTTGCTCCGCCCAGACGCCGCCTTCCCCAGAGGCCAGGGCCGGGGTCAGGAGTTGGCGTGCTTTGGCAGTCCAGCGTTCTCTTTGTATAGACAAAATCGTCACCGTCTTACAGACTATTCCGGGTATGGCTGGTTTGATGATAGACTCCGCTATGCCTATTGTCTCCGGGGGAGATGTCCCGTCGCTATGCAGCGACAATGGAAAACTGAATTCAAAGTGAGCCACTAACCGACAGAGGAACAGAGTCTTTACCCGACCCGATAGCGTTCCAGCAGTTCGTAGTTGGGTGTGAAGCCCAGACCGGGTCGTTTGGGCACAGGCACATTGCCCTCGGCGTCGAGAACCATCGGCTCCTGGAAAATCTGCATACGCAGTGGGTCCACCGTCTCCCGGTAGAATTCCAGAAGCAGGCCGTTGGGGATGGCGCAGACCAGATGGACGTG
>JACQGT010000601.1 GCA_016199425.1 Chloroflexota bacterium | reverse complement strand
TCAATCCGTGCCATCCGTGTCCTTATTTCCATCAGAGGAGGTTCTATGCGCGGCGTTGTCTTTTTGGGAGATCGAGAGTTGGTCCTGCAGGAATTCCCGGATCCCACGCCGGGACCTGGCGAGGTGGTCATCGAAATGAAGGCGTCGGGCATGTGCGGCAGTGATCTGCACACCTACCGCGCGCCGAAGGGGGGCGCAGCCGCCAGCCTGGGGCTGGGCGGCAACGTCACGCAGGTCATCGCCGGCCACGAACCGTGCGGGGTGGTGGTGGCCCGGGGCAGCGGCGTCAGCGACCGCCAGGCCCAGATCGGCCAGCGGATGATGAATTTCCATTACGACGGCTGCGGCGTCTGCCACCACTGCCGCCAGGGCTGGTCGCAGATGTGCATAGAGGGGGCAACGGTCTATGGCTTCACCGGTCACGGCGGCCACGCACCCTACATGCGCATCCCTGCCAGCACACTCGTCCCCCTGCCCGACGAACTCTCTTTTGTGGAGGGCGCGGCCATCTCTTGCGGCGCGGGCACTGCCTACAACGCGCTGCGCCGCATGGGCGTGCGGGGCGGCAGCACTCTCGCCATCTTCGGCCAGGGACCGGTAGGGCTGGCGGCCACCCTCTTTGCCGGCGCGATGGGGGCACGGGTCTTTGCCGTGGACATCGCCCCGGAGCGGCTGGCCCTGGCCCGGTCCTTCGGCGCAGAGCAGACAATCAATTCTGCGGCGGAAGAACCCATCCGGTTGCTGAAAGAGTGGACCCACGGCCAGGGGGTGGAGTTTGCCCTGGATGCCAGTGGCGCGCCCGAGGCCAGGGCCGCGGCCGTGCGCGCCTGCCGGGCCTGGGGCACAGCCTGTTTTGTGGGTGAGGGCAAGACCGTCACCCTGGACGTGAGCCAGGATATGCTGCGCAAGCAGTTGACGCTCATCGGTTCGTGGACCTTCAACATCACCGGGCAGGCCGACTGCGCCCGCTACGTGGCGGACAACCGCATCCCGCTGGAACGGCTCTTCACTCACCGCTTCGCCCTGGACGAGGCCGAAGCCGCTTACCGGCTCTTCGATAACCAGACGATTGGCAAGGGTGTTTTTGTCTTTTAAGACCGACAACCACAAACTAATTCAAAGGAAGGGTCATGGCAGCGGCAACGCTGACCCAATCCGCAAAAAACGCCCGGCGGGCTCAATTCCCCGCCGGGCGCATACGACAATCGAACTCAATCCGTGAAAATCCTGCCTATCCGTGAAAATCCGTGTCCTTATTTTCAATCCCGGCCCAGCAACAGATCGAGCAGCCGCTGCCAGAAGGAAGGCGACGGGCTGCCTTCCTGGGGTGCCGGTTCCGGTGTGGACTGGACCGCCGGAACGGGATCGCCCGCGCCGTCCAGGACGATCTGCACCGGCTGGCCGTCGATGACCAGCACCAGCGCCGGGGAGAGGGAAAGCCACTGGGCCACCTGCGCGTCCGCCGCCAGGGCGAAGTACTCCGCGCTGCCAAAGGCGACCCGGCGCGGCGTCATCCCCGTGTCCAGGGCTGTATCCACCCACAGGGAATAGAGTGTGCCGTCGGCGGCCTGCACGTCTCCCTTCTGCACAAAACTCTTGCCCGCCACAAAGCGCACCCGGCTATCTTCCGGCGCGGCCTCCGCCTCGCTCAGTTGCGAGCGGGCTTGGCTGGCCTGCACCGCGGCTTCGCCCGCAGCCTCCGCAGCCGCGCTCTCGGCAATCGCAGCCGGGGCCGCGGCGTAGGCCTGGGCGCGGGGCGCGGCATCCTCGCTAAAGAAACTGTTCGACCAGGTGACCGTTCCGCCCCCGACGGCCATCCCCGGCTCCTCCACCAGATAGCTGGTGTAGGGGGTGACGATGCCGTAGTCCAGACTCAATTCGATGATGGCGTCGATGGTTTCCGGGTCGGCCCCGTTGCGCCGCACGGCGGTGAGCAGTGCCCCGATTTTGCGCGTGGCCCACAGACGGGCCACAGCAGACTCGCCGCCGTTTTCCACCAGTTCCAGCGCCGGGTAGTTGAAGCGCCGGGCCGCGCCGTTGACCTCACCGCTCAGCGCCACACTGATCGTTCCCCCTGTTTCGTAGCGTCCCACCCAGACAAGTTGCCCGCCAGCAAAGAGATCGGGCAAGGGGAAGGGGTAGCTGTCGCTCACATCCACGGCTTTGCCCGCGGCGTCGGTGAACGCCACCGAAAGACCGGAGAGCACAGGCGTACTCACCCCGGCGTAGAAGCTGCTCACTGCCTCGTCGATCTGCTCGTCGGGCCGTACATAGCTGCTGCGCCCGCCCAGACTGGCGCTCACTTCGTCCAGCAGATCGGTGTTCACATCGTAGCCCACGCCAAAGGTGAAGAGGCGCAGGCTGCGTTCTTGCGGCGCGCTCCGCTCCGCGTTGGCGACGATCCGGTCGGCGTTTTCCTCGCCCTGGGTGGGCAGACCGTCAGTGAGGAAGAGGACGTAGGCCGGGCGGGCCGCGTCATTCGGATTGTCCAGCAGAGCCAGACTCTCCAGCAGCGCCCGGTTGATATCGGTGGAGCCGGTGGCGCGCAACCGCCCGATCCAACTGTGGGCGGAGGCCCGGCTCTCCTCGTCCGCGGCTTGCAGTTCGCCCTTCCAGCGGTCCACGCCGGTGCTAAAACTGATGAGATTGAAGCGGTCGCCCTCGTTCAGATGGTCCACCACAAAGCGGACCGCGTCCTGGGCCTGGGCCAACTTCTCGCCTTCCATGGAGCCGGAAACGTCCAACACCAGCACAATATCCCGTTCCACCACCGCGTCCGCCGCCACATCCAGCGCCGGCGCGGCCAGGAGCAGGAAGAAGCCGTCCTCGCCCGCGGGCCGGTACGAGAGCAGATTGACGCCGATGGCACTCTCGTCGCTGCCCCAGTAGAGGGTGAAATCCCGCTGCTGGGCCGGATCGCTGGACTCGAAGCCGATGAGTGCGGCGTCGTTGCCCGTGCGTTCGATGGCGACCTGATGGCTGGGGCTGTAAAGGGTGCGCAGAGCGCTCTGCTCGGCCAGTTCCACAGCGACAGCAATCATCCCCGCGGGCTGGCGGTTCTGGCGGCTGCCCAGAGGCACAGAAAAGCGGTGCAGCCCATTCTCCAGCCAGACAATCTCCCGGTAGGTCAGTTCGACGGTGCGGCTGCTGCGGGCGGGGATGGGGAAGACGCTGGCCTGGAAGAGGTCACGCCCCACATATTCGAGCAGGGCGGGGTCGCGTTGCTGGCGCACAATCTCTTCGTAGATGCGCCGGGCTTCCTCTTTTTTGAGAAGTTTGCCTTCCAGCACCTGGCCGTCAACGGTCATTTGGAAGTCGCTGATAGCCGCGTCGTCGGGCAGGGGGAAGAGGAATGTGCCCTCCTGCACCTGCTCGGAATCGTTGCGGAAGACTTGCGTCACGCGCACCGTCGCCACAGGGCCGCTGATAGCGGCGTTGACCCGGTGGCTCTCCACCATCACCGGGCTGACCGGCGCGGGCCGGATCGGTCGGGGCGGTGTGGGGGGCGGGTCGATAATAATCCCCTGGGCCGCGGCGGGCAGGGCCGCGCTGAGGAGAATCAGCAGAAAAAGCAGAATCGTTGCGGCGGATCGCCACAGGTTTGGCAGATGGGGGGTCATTTTCTTCACTCCTGGAATGGCTGTCGATGCACTGTTTCCAGGACGAACGGGGCGGGGTAAATGTTCCGCCCTGTAACGCAAGCTGTTAGCTTGCGCCAACCCGCCCGGACGTGCGCGCCGATTCCGGGAATGGACCGGGCGCTGGTTGTCTGGGAAAAATCTCCTGGTCCATTCCCGGAATCGGATCCGTCAGCCGACGCGCAGCGCCGGGGACTTGGCAGGCGGGCGGGGCTGTTCCGGCCGGGCCGTAGACCGGGTTCCGGTGGGGAACAGCCCCCTTCGATATATGCCCGGTGACTGTCGGACCATCCCGGAAGCCAAGAAGCTTCCGGGATGGTGGACGGCCACGCGGCCAGGAACCGACCGCGCCGGCTCTCGCGCCTTGCCGGGCAAGCCGTAACCGGCCCGGAATTCTGGCAGCCCCTGGCGGGGCCGTGAAAGCCGTGGGGCAGCAGCGCCACCCGAAAACCCCTGTTGTCGTTCCAGTTGTCTTGGATGTTCCTGTTGCGGTACGCACACCGCACAAAGACGCCGTCGGTCGGCCCCCGCAAAACCGGCCAGGGCCGGTTGTTGCCTGTTGTTTGTAGGATGGACTGGCAGTCCGTCCTACAAAATCAAAAAAATCGATCTCCTGACGGCGATAGACGCGGTGGGGGCGCTGCGCCCCCCACACCCCCCGCTCTCTGTTCAGCCATCTTGACGGCAAGCGGCCAGAGAAAGACAGAGAGCCAGAGAAACCAGAGACCAGAGTCCCCAGAGATCAGAGGCTCAAAAGCCGGGGGGCAGCAGCACAACCCGAAAACCCCCGAAGTCGATCCGGAAGTCTGGGGAGTTCCAGCCACGAAGCGCACACCGCACAAAGACGCGATTTGTACCGTAGAATCCACCGCGAATGACTCGCGAATCCTCTACATCCAATTTCTCCCGTCCGTCGTCCGCCTGGTAGGGATAGGCAAACTGGGACTTGTCCCAATCATACCCTCCCCAGCGGCTGCTTGTCCATTCGTAAACATTGCCCGCCATGTCCAGCACGCCATAGATGCTGGCCCCTTTGGGATAGCGGTCTACCGCCGTTGTGTCACCAACATTCGCATCAGCAAAATTGCAGCGGGTTGCGTCCGGTGCGTCGTTGCCCCAGGGCCAAATACGTCCGTCGCTGCCACGGGCCGCCTTCTCCCATTCAGCCTCGCTGGGCAGACGCACCCCAGCCCATTTGCAGAAGGCAATGGCATCCAGCCAGGAGACCTGCGTCACCGGATGGTTCTGCTTCTGGGCCACGTCACTGCCGGGTCCGCGGGGGTGCTGCCAATCCACTCCATTCACCCAATCCCATTTGCCGTCCGCTTTCTTGGCGTAACCAGTGCCCTTCTCCTCGGGAGTGGTGCGGTGGCCCGTGACCGCAACAAAGGCGGCGAACTGGGCGACTGTAACCGGTGTGCGGGCGATGCGGTATTCGGGCAGATGCAGCCGATGCTGGGGCAGTTCGTTGGTGATCCAGCCGTCTACAAATGTGCCGGCGTAGCTCTGCTTTTTAGCAAAATCGATCATCTCCTGGACGTGGCTTTCCGTGCTGCCCATCGTAAATTCCCCGGCGGGGATCGTCATCCAATCAAAGGCGATAGGAATACCTCTAGCTGTACGTGGCGGGGTGGGCGTCTCTGACTTAGGCGTAGGCGTCTCCACCGGCGAAGGCGATTCCGCGCTGGGCGAAGGCAGGGGGGAGGCGAGGGGCGACTGTTCGATCACCCCGGCGGCTTCGGCCTGGGCGAAAAAGGAGTGCCACTGCTGCTTCACCCAGGGGTAGACTTCATTGCCGAAGACGGTTTCGTAGATCACATCGGGGCTTTTGGCTGCCAGCCAGCCAATCAGCAGTAAGATCAGCTTCCCCAGACGTTTGCCCGTCACATCCCAGCGCTGACGTCGCTCATCGCTTTCGTCTGTCGAAATTGCTTCCGCGGCTGCCATCCCTTCCCGCTGCTCTTGCTCCCGCTCCGCCAATTGGGTAAGCAATTGGCGCACAAGCTGCCGGTCTTCGTCTTGCAGAAGCGATGCCTCCGTCTTTTCTGAAATCAACCGCTGCACTTCGGCTTCCAGGCGTGCGATTCCAGCTTCCAATTCCTCCAATTGCTCAGACGTCACTGGCACAGATTTTTCGGCCACATCATCGGTCTTCGCAGCGTGGCCTGCTGTAATCTGGGATTCCTGCATATCTATCGCGGATTCCCGAAGCTCCCGGTCCACTTGGCGCACCTCGCGCACGACCCGCCCGGCTTCTCGTCCCAGCGTTGTCAGAAGCTCTTCAAAGAAGCGGCGTCTACCCGGATTGGATGGTTTCTGTTCGCTCATCGGCCTGCCCCTTTCACCTCTCGTTCCCACGCTCCCGCGTGGGAACTCCGCACGGACGCTCCGCGTCCACAACACCACCCCGTACCGCAAGCTGGCAGCTTGCGCTCTGCCTGCCGCCGGACGGATTACCAATCCGTCCTACAAACACGACACGGAGCGACGGAAACGAGCGATAGCCTATGCGTATGCCATTGACGGCAGTTGAATGATCTGATCCGGCGCTTCCGCGTGGGATTGGATGGCAAAGAAACGGCGCTCGATCTCCTCCAACACTGCGCCGTCGTAGAAAATCATCCCGCAGTTTGCACAAACCAGCACCGGCGTATTGGGAACCAGCAGATAGTTGCCCGCATGGCTGTACAGATAGTCGGTGCGTTCTTCCTCAAAATGGGGATGCGCGCAGAAGGGAGAAAATGTGGTCATTGTGTGACACCCTGCGGTTTTCCTTTCTCCCAACCCGCCGGAAACTGGCGGGCTTCGGCGTGGAAGTCACCTGCATTGTAATTCTCGCCGTCAGGCGTGTCAAAGTAAGATGCACGCCCGATTCCGGGAATCACCCGGCACCCCTTCGTCAGCCGCAGATCGGATGGTCGATTCCCGGAATCGACCTCACTTGCCGACGCAGAGAGTCGCAAGAAACGCTCCCACCCAGGAGCGATGGGAACGAGAAAGTGGCCCATCACAGATGGGATACGCTGCTGAATGCCTTAGCGGAATAGGGTGGGCGGTTGGAGATGTCGGGTAGTGTGGAATCTATGATGCCGTTACTTTTCAGACCACCAGGAGGGGACACCAGGCCCTGTCCAAATCTTGATGTCTCTGTAGACAACCCCTCGAGATATGAAATGCGGAATGTGCTGTTCAGGCGACTCGGGAGTACGGTAGTCCCAGCATTCAGAACTGCCGTTGGACATGACAACTGTACTCAGGCAATTCTTTCCTATCCTCTGACCGAATTCTCGGTGTTCTGTAGATTTTCGAATAAGCTGAACCAAAGCATCGGATAGCTCCTTTGGATTCCTGTCAATGTACCGTTTACGTACAGGTTCTATTGCTGACTCAACCAGCCTAATTGCCTGCTCAGTGCCGTTGACAATTAGTGCCAGCTTGGGCAGTGGTTGGGCAGACCGCCTAAATAAAGTCACTCGGAAGTCGTCATCGATTACGCTCAATTGCTTTCCCGCGGCGTCTTCGAAATTAGATATCATTGCTACAAATGGTCCATTTATATTGAATCCAGCAACCGTGACAGTGAGTGCATGCCAAAAGCTAAAACGACGGAGCTTTGCAGTCTCAGATGAGAGATAACTCCTGATAAGCTCGATGATCTCGATGTGGTCTAATGAGCCGGCATTTTCGGCGGCCAGGAAATCGGCCAGTGCTATATCCGTACGTTTGCGTCCGAGCTCTGCTATTCCGGTATATGCCATAGTGAAGCCTGCATCCGCGCATGAAACGACGAGGGATTTTACCGCCAAGTCATCAAGGATTGAACCATCACGGCTGTTTGTTAGCCGTCGATCTGATACCTGAACTATAGCCGTTTCGGAGAGTGCAGTAATGATAAGGGTCATTTGGGAACTCCCTACGGACGCTCCGCGTCCACAACACCGGACGGATTGCCAATCCGTCCTACAAACCCGACGCAGAGCGTCGCAAGAAGCGTTCCCACGCAGAGCGATGGGAACGAGAAACTGACGCTATTGTAACACAAAAGGGGATGATGAGAGGATGGAATTCTGCGAATCGCTTTGCACCAGAATGCCTTTTCTGCTATAGTACCCCCATTGCAGAAGCCACCCGAACCAATTGGAACGGTTGCTATGGAAATCGCATTTTCCATCAATGATGTCCCAATTCGTCTGACCGACGAACGCTGGGAACACATCATCAGCAACAAACCCTATCTACTCGACTACGAATCGGTAGTGTTGAAGGCTGTGGAAGAGCCGGTTGTCATTTTGCGTGGGTATGCAGGAGCGCTGATCGCAGTGCTGCCGTTAGGTCGAAACCGTTTCTTGCACGTCGTCTACAAAGAAGTGAACTGGGAAGATGGCTTTATCGTCACCGCTTTCATCGCCCGTGAATACCGCAGGAGTCAGATAATATGGCCGTCCAGATACTAGAACAACCCAGCCTGGGTTTTCTGCACAGTGCAATGAAGAATTTCATCAAACTGCCCGCACGCAAACTGTGGCTGGACTACGACGACGAAGCCGACGTCCTCTACGTCCACTTCGAAGATCACCCCGTCTCGACCCACAGCGAAATGACCGACGAGGGCATCCTCCTCGACTACCGGGAGGAGACGCTCGTAGGGCTGACGATTCTCGATGCGTCCCAGCGGGAAGAGAAGGGATGACAAGCGGAAGGGAGGAGCAGGTCCTCCCTTCCTCCCTTCTCCCCTACTGATACGCCAGCGCCCCGTCCTCTTTGAACGTAAACCCCCGGTGCCAGGGCTGGAAGGGGTACTTCTCCAGCGCCTTCACATTCAGATCGATGCCCAGCCCCGGCTTCTCCGGCAGTTGCAGATAGCCGTCCACCAGTTTTATCGGCTCGTCCACAATCTCCCGCCGGGGACCCTCGTCGTCGGCGTGATACTCCAGAATCAGGAAATTGTGGGTGCTGGCCGCGAAGTGGACGTTCACCGCCGTGGCCACGGGACCGCAGGGATTGTGGGGCGCAACGCTCACGTAATGGGCGTCGGCCATCGCCGCGATCTTCTTCATCTCCCACAGCCCGCCGGTGACGCAGATATCGGGCTGGATGATATTGACGGCCTGGCGGGCCAGCAGCTCCCGGAACTCGTGGCGGGTGTAGAGCATCTCGCCCGTCGCCAGGGGCACATCCACCTGCTGGCTCAACTTTTGCAGCGCGTCGGTATTCTCCGGGCGCAGGGGTTCCTCCACAAAGAAGGGGCGGAAGGGGGCCACCACCCGGCAGAGTTCCGCGGCCTGGGAGACCTCAAAAAGGCGGGCGTGGGGGTCCAGGCCGATGTCGATGTCCTCGCCCACGGCCTCACGCACAGTTGCCACCCGCCGCTCGCTCTCGCGCATCACTTTGGCCCAGGGCATGGCCTGCCAGCCAGAGGGCAACGGCCCCATTTTGATGGCCGTGTAGCCGTACTTTTCGATGAGCGCCAGCGCGTTCTCGGCCAGTTCCTCCGGCGTGTTGCCCCGGGGCGCCTGGTAGACGCGAATTTTGTCCCGGCATTTGCCCCCCACCAGCCGGTAGACGGGCAGCCCAGCGGCCTTGCCCGCGATGTCCCACAGAGCGTGTTCGATGCCGCTGATGGCCGCGTTGAGCACCATCCCGCCGGGGAAGCGGGAGCCGGCGTACATCAACTGCCACAGCCCTTCGATGTCACGCGGGTCCCGGCCCACCAGCCAGCCCTCGAAGTCACGAATGCACTCGACGGTCGCCTTGTCCGGCCCACAGGAGTAGGCTTCGCCGACGCCGTAGATGCCCTCGTCCGTGTGTACCCGCACATAGGGAATGTTGCGGTGGCCCATATTGACCAGAAATGTTTCGATGGATGTGATTTTCATGGAAAAGCCTTTCGTTTGGGGAGAGGTTGGGAAAGGTGTTTATCGAAGGTAAAAGAGGGGATGCTGGGATGATGGACACGCCATCATCCCAGCATCTCATCATCTTCTTCTCCATCTGCTGATTTCCTTGCGTATCGCCTTCCATCTCGCCGTCGCTCTTCGCGCCGCCAGCGCGCTGAACTGGCCGGTGGCGTAGCGGGTTTCGCTGACGGCCTGGGAGAGTCCCAGTACATTGCCGGTGATGCGCCGCTGGCGTTCGGCCTCGTCGTAGGGGTGTTCGTCCAGATGGTGGACCAGCCCCCGGCCATACTCCAGTTCGGTTTCGGACTGGGTTGGCCCTCGGCCCAGCCGTCGCCCCCAACCCACCAGACCGGCCCAGGGGTCGTCGGGTTCCCGCCTGTCCAGCCAGGCCAGGAGCGCCCAGAGCAGCCCGGCCACTGGCAGCAGCCAGAAGAGCATCTGCCAGTTCCAGGGACTGGTCTCCACTTCGTCGATGAGTTCCGGCTGCACAGGCGCGGGCACAAAAGGACGGGATTCGATGCTGGGCAGCCCGGTGCGCTGCAGGGATGGGCGACCCGCGGTCGGCTCGAAGGGAATCCAGCCCAGGTCCGGGAAGTAGACCTCCGGCCAGGAGTGGGCCTCAGCTTCG
>JACQGT010000634.1 GCA_016199425.1 Chloroflexota bacterium | reverse complement strand
CTGGCCGCGCAGGGCGTCGTAGAAGGTGCGGGAAAAGAGCGAGGCCAACTGATCGCTGATCTCCCAATAGGCCCCCACAAAAGCGGTGGCGGCCACGTGGTTCACCATCCGCTCCGCCCAGCCGCCCATACCGGTCAGGGTAAATTCCAGCTTGCCGCCATGACAGGCGTTGAGAAAGACGATAGGCCGCTCCTTGCGGATGCCCTGGGTGCGGGGTTTGCTCAGGTCCACAGGTGTAATCGTCTCGCCCCCTTCCATAAGAATGGGGGAGCGATCGGCGTTTTGCCCGTTGAAATTGCCGTGGGTAGCAAAGTGCAGAAGTTGCACCCCGCCTGTCTCGATCTGAGCGAGAAAAAGCTGGCGAGTCGTAATCGGTGGGGATACTCGGATAGGCCGGGGCGCGTCGGCCAGACGGGTGAAGTAGGCGCTCTCTTCCTTGACAAAGCTCAGGTCCAGGTCTGGCGTAATCACCTGCGCCGCCTGCACATTGAGATGGGGGTTGAGGGCGCGGCCGGCTTGCCAGCGGGTCAGATGCCAGGCCGCGGCCAGAAAATCGTCCGCGCCGTGTTCGTCGTCAAAGGGGTAGATGATCTCCCAGGGCACCCACGGCTCGTCGCTCAGAATCAGCAGCGTCTGGATGACGCCCTGCTCTCGCAACTCTTTGAGCCGCCAATATTCGGCCTTCAGTTCGTCGGGGAAAAGCTGGTCGTAGAGATCGCTGCCGATGCCTTCGGTGGTTGCCACGTAATCCAGGGCTTCGGCGTCGCCCAGGGCTTCGGTGGCGTTGCGCGCCAGTTGGTCCAGGTCCGCGAAATAGTCGCCCAGAAGGAGGGTGGGGTCTTTCAACTTTTGCAGAACGACGCTGCCCATCGCCTTTTTCCGGTAGCCAGTTTTGGCCTGGGGCGAAAGTAGCGTGAAATGGAGCGTCTTGTCGTCCGCATCCCGCGCCACCCGCAGGATCACATCGGGTCGCAGAGTGCTGGGTGCGACGAATTGCAGCCCATCGATGCCTTCGATCAACGCCGCGCTGCCCAAACTCTCGCTCTTGTCCGCTGCAGGCTCCGGCGCAGGTTGTCCGGGACGACCGCCGAGCAACGGACGGGGCGCGGTGCGGATGGCCGGGCGACCGCCGGCAGGTGTGCGTGTAGGAACAGGGCCACCCGTATTGAAGAGTGTCACTTCGCTCTTGAAGGTGGCCGTGCCGATGGGGTAGCCCAGGTGGTAGAAATCCAGGCGCAGCTCTTTGTCGCCGCTGCTTCTATCCAGCAATTTGAGCAGGAAAATGGCCGGGTCTGAATCTTCGCCTTTGTAAACGACCAGAGTGCGACGATAGACGTGGGTGGTCTCCTCAAAGCCCGACGCGTTGAGATGAACTTCGATCAGTTCTGGCGTATTTTCATCGATGAAGGGGAGTTCAAGCAGTACATCTGCCCGGCTGTGGGCCGGTTTGTTGATCACCAACTGCACAACCAGCGGGTGGACCGACTCATCCCGGCTGGAAATGCTGGTGGGGAAATCGACTTTTGTGTGATAGGGGACCGTCTCGCCGGCGTCGAGCAGAGGATCGCCGCCTGTGGCCGGCGCGGCGGAGAGGGTATCGATCACCCCGGCGCTCGCGCCGCCCCGCCCGCCGCTGCGAAAAGTCTGGGTCTGTTTGCCCCGTTTGAGTTCGGCAAAAGCCAGACGCACAACGCTGTCGATGGCTTCCAACCCGCGCAGAAAATCGACGAGCAGTTGCTCCGTCTCCTCCCCGCTGCTGCCAGCCCGGGTCAGCGCCGAGACCAGAGTGCGCCGTCTGTACTGAATGGCGTCCTGATCCTCTGGTGAGACTTCATCCCAGACGCTGTAGAGTTTTGCCAGGACTTCGGCCACGGTTGTGTCCAGGGCCTGCGCGCTGTAGTCGAGTTTTGCCAGTTCGGCCCGCTGTGTGGCGACTTCACTCAACTGTGGTTTCCTCCTCTCGAAGGGTGACGCACGATTGGGGAACAGTAAAGGATTGTAACACGGGGTAGTTGAAGGGTCAATTGGTGTAAAAATAGTGGGAGTGCGCTACTCCTGACTGCCTGGATGATGACGATTTGTACGGTAGAATTCCCCTTTTCCGCGTCTTCGTGATAGGATGTGGACTTGTGCATTCCGTAGTCCGTAGTCTGCATTTCCCAGGAGCGAGCCGATGCAAGCCATAACCCTGCCCCAGGCCATTTACGACGAAATTATTGTCCACGCCCGGGAGGGCAAACCGGAAGAAATCTGCGGCATCCTGCGCGGGCGCGGCCGGGAGGCATTCGAACTTTTTCGGGCAGAGAATGTGGCGACAGAGCGCATTGAAAATTACGACGTGGATGCGCAGAGCCTGATGAAGCAGTTTGAGTTTGAGGACGCGGGTGACGAAATGATGGGCATCTACCACTCCCATCCGGTCTCCGTGGCCTGGCCCTCGGCCACCGACGCCTGGAACGCCCACTACCCGGAGTCCTACTATCTCATCTGTTCCCTGGAATACGACGACGCGCCGGTGATCCGGGCTTTTCGAATGCTGGCTACTTTCCCGGATGTGGATGGGGAAGCACTACGCCGGGTTTTGCCCTTCCGCGAAGTGCGCCGCGGGCTGTTCGGCTATTACCAGGCGGTGGGGCAGCCAACGCCGGACACGCTGCATAACGCAGCCGCAGGCATCGCCGCACCTTTCTATGTGGTTTTCAATGTGGACGAATCCGGCGGGGTGGATGAGTTGCGCATCGTGGGGCTAACGGAGCATCCAGTGTGGATAGTACGCCATTCCTAAACCATTCACAATAGATAATTCGAATTCAGTTCAACGACACAATCCGCACATCCGTCTCGCTCATTCCTTCGCTGCCGTCCTGGTAGCGCACCTGGGCCGCTACGTGTATTTTCTCCTCACCTCGATACATCGCCTCGATAATCTCCCCGTAGCGTTCTTGTAGAAAGCCCCGACGCAGTTTGCGCGAACGGGTCATCTCCGCCTCATCGGCGTCGAACTCCTTGTGCATCAGCACGAAACGGCGCACCCGGCCCGCTGGCGGCAGGCTTTCGTTCACCCCTTCCACCGCTGCGCGTACCAGATCGATGACCGGCTGGCGCTGGGAGAGATCGGTAAAAGTCGTGTAGGGGATGGCCCGCCGCTCGGCCCAGTTGCTCACATTGTCGTAGTCGATGATCACCAGCGCGGTGACGAACGCCCGACTCTCGCCGCCCACGGCCATCACATCCCGGATGTAAGGGCTGAACTTCAGCCGTCCTTCGATAAACTGGGGCGAAAAGCGCTCGCCGTTGGAGAGGGTGAGCATATCCTTCACCCGGTCCAGATAGATGAGATGGCCGTCTTCGTCGATGTAGCCGGCGTCGCCAGTGCAGAACCAGCGCCCCTCTTCGTCCTCCAGAAGCGCGGCGGCGGTGGCTTGCGAGTTTTTATAATAGCCCTGAAAGACCGTCGGCCCGCCGATCTGAATCTCCCCTTCGGCGGAAATGCGGATGGGGATGCCCGGCGCGGGCCTGCCCACACTGGCGAATTTGATCTCCCCGTCCCGGTGAATGGTGGCGCCGCCGGTGACTTCGGTGGAGCCGTAAATCTGCTTTAGATTGATGCCCAGGGCGTGAAAGAAGCGCATGGCGTCCGGGCTGAGAGCCGCGCCGCCGGTGTAGGCCGCCCGCAAATTGGTGAAGCCCAACTTGTCCCGTAGGGGCTGAAAGAGCAGCAGATCGCCCAGCGCATAGGCCGTCCGCAGGCCGGGGCCGACGGTCTGTCCGGCCAGGCTGCGCTCTGCCCTGCCATAGCCCACAGGCAGAAACCAGCGGTAAAGCTGCCGGTTGAGCCAATTGGCCTCGTTCATCCGTACCTGCACGCTGCCCAGCAACGCGTCCCACAGGCGGGAGTTGTAGAGGATGCTCTGCGGGGCCAGTTCCCGCACATTCTCGCGCACGGTCTCCGGCGCTTCGGGAAAGTTGATGACCAGCCCGTAGATGACGTGAGGCGCAACGCCCAGCACGTGCTCGGCAATCCAGCCCAGAGGCAGCAGACTGATGTGGTTGTCCGTGTCCAGGCGAGGATCGACCGCGGCAAAAATTTGTGAGCTTTCCACCAGATTGAATTGGGCAATCATCGCGCCTTTGGGCAGCCCGGTGGTGCCAGATGTGTAGCAGAGCAGGGCCAGATCATCGCCTTTGCCCAGAGCCACTTCCCGCTCAAAACGTTCTGGCTCTTGCGCCAACAGCTCCCGGCCCAGGGCCTGCACATCGACGTAGCTGATCAGCCAGGGGTCGTCGTAGTTCCACAGCCCCCGCTCGTCCCAGTAAATCACCCGCTCCACTTGGGGGATCTGCTCCCGGATGTCGAGCAGTTTGTCGCACTGTTCCTGGTCCTGGGCCAGGACAAAGCGGGCGTCGCTGTGGTCGATAATATAAGCGGCTTCGTTGGCGTTGGCGTCGGTGAAGAGGCCCACCTGCACCCCGCCCAGGCAGAGGACGCCCAGATAGCCCCACAGGTATTGGCGGTCGTTGTCCCCAATCGTCGCCACCCGATCCCCCCGGCCAAAACCTAGCGCCAGCAGCCCCAGGGCAAAGTCCCGCACCTGTTCATACGACTCCTGCCAGGTGAATTCCCGCCAGATGCCGTACTCCTTCTGGCGCAGCGCGACCTTCCCGTCGGCGTATTGGCCGACCCGGACGAGGAAGTGTTGGGGGAGGGTTTGGGGTGAGGGGGTCATTGGGTGATTGATTGACTGGTTGACTGATTTCTTGGGATTGACAACTATACCTAAACGGACGTACAATAGCGTCGAATCAATACGTCTTGTGTGCTCAGTCTACTAGGAGAATCCATATGCAATCAAAATTGACCCTACGCCTGGACGAATCGTTGATTCGGGCTGCCAAAGCCTATGCGCGGGAAGCTGATAAGTCGCTCTCTCAAATCGTCGCCGACTACTTTTCAGTGTTGGCAGCAAAGAAAGGGGAGACCGAATTGGATTTGAACTCGCTGCCTCCCATCACTCGCTCGCTCATCGGGTCGGTGAAGATCGAAAATGTTGTCGAAGATGATTATTACACTTACCTAATGGAAAAATATCGATGAGAATTCTTTTTGACACAAATGTGATACTTGACGGCCTGCTGGCCCGCCAACCCTTTGCCGCTGATGCAGCAAAATTGATGGCAATGGCGGAACGAAAAGTCATTGACGGTCTTCTCTGCGCAACGACGATTACAACCCTCTATTACATACTTGCCAAAGCCACGAACGACGCCCTCGCCAGAGCGCGTATTACAAGTTTGCTCAAACTATTTGACAGCGCAGCCGTCAATCGTTCTGTCTTGCAGTCGGCTCTGCATCTACCCTTCAAAGATTACGAAGACGCTGTGTTGCACGAAGCGGCCCAACTGGCTGGGGCGGAGGCAATCGTGACGCGCAATGGGCAGGACTTTCGCCAGGCCACGCTGCGCATCTATCCACCGGGTGAATTGCTTGCGGTTCTGTCGGTCAGCGACGAATAATCTGTTATGCAGGCAGCCGGTCTGCTTCCTCCGGTTCCACATCCGGCGCTTTGGCAAGCACGGCTAACAGCTTTTCTCGACTCTGCGCCAGGTCGTGATTCGCCTGTAAATTCATCCAAAACTCGGGTGTTGTGCCCAGCGCCTGGGCAAAGAGCCAAGCCGTTTCGGGCGTTACCCCGCGTTTGCCATTGACGATTTTGTTGATCCGTTGCACCGATACACGAATGTGATGGGCAAAACGAACCTGTGTGACATCCATCGGTTTGAGAAATTCCTCGAGCAAAATTTCGCCCGGATGCGTGGGTATTCGACTTTCTGGAATCATTCTCTGTTTACCCCGTACTCCCCAAATAGGCCTGAATCACCCGTTCATCCGCCCGCACCGCGTCCGGCGCGCCGTCGGCGATCTTCGTGCCGAAGTCCAGCACCACCACCCGGTCCGAGATGTCCATCACCAGCCCCATATCGTGCTCGATAAGGATGATCGTCGTCTTCTGCCGCTCGTGGATGTCCAGGATGAAGCGGGCCATATCCTCCTTCTCCTCGGCGTTCATCCCGGCCATCGGCTCGTCCAGCAGCAGCAGCTCCGGCTGCAGGGCCAGCGCCCGGCCCAGCTCCACCCGTTTGCGCAGGCCATAGGGCAGGCTGCCCACCACCGCCTTGCGGATGTGGGCGATCTCCAGAAAGTCGATGATCTCCTCCACCACCCGCCGGTGGGCCACCTCTTCCCGCAACGCCCGCCCCCAGTAGAGCGCGCCGGCCAGCCCGCTCTGTTTCATATGGATATGCCGGGCCGCCATCAGATTGTCCAGAGTGCTGAGGCCGGTGTAGAGGGCGATGTTCTGGAAGGTGCGGGCCACGCCCAGATGGGCGATGCGGTGGGTCGGCGTGCGGGTCAGGTCGTGACAACCGCCGCTTTTGTCGCCGTTATAGAGTACTACCCCCTCCTGGGGCCGGTAGAAGCCGCTGACACAGTTGAGCATCGACGTTTTGCCGGCGCCGTTGGGCCCGATGATGGCGCGGATTTCTCCCCGCCGCACATCGAAATCCACCTGATTGAGTACACGGGTGCCGCCGAAGCTAAGAGCGATGCCTTGCGCCTGCAAGATCGTAGGGTTTGGGGTCATAGCCACAAGCACCGGCAAATGGGGTATTAGAGATTAGATATTGGGTAGTACGCAGACGTGACACAATCTCTAATCTCTAAATATCCAATATAAGTGATTTTAAGAAAGTTTTTGGACGCGGATTTACGCAGATGAACGCTGATT
>JACQGT010000633.1 GCA_016199425.1 Chloroflexota bacterium | reverse complement strand
TCCACCGTCGGGTAAAAATCGAAGACAATCGACTGGCCCAGACGCAGAGGCATGGCCGGGTCGCCGTGATTGTGGGGCACGCCCGCATCCCGGCCCTGGGCAAAGATGTGGCCGTGATCCTCGGCCATGCCATAGGTGTAGAGCCGGTTGCGGGTGAAGTTCTTCACGTCGCCAATCGTCAGCGCTGCGCCGTCGGCCCGGATGATCACTTCGTTGTGGGTGCGGTGGGTCTGTATAAACTCCTGCACCTCCCCCACCACCCGGCAGGCCAGCTCCCCGGCCCGCTGCAATTCGGCCAACTCGCCGTCGTCCTTCGTCTCCATGGCCTGGGCAAAGACCGTCTCCCCGTACTCGCCCACCAACTCAATCGACTCCACCATCTCCTGCACCCGCCCCACCAGCGCCAGAGCCGATCCCGCGTCGGTTAGCCCGTAGAGACCGATGCGCCCGCGCAGACCGGCCATTTCCATCGCCCTGGTCAGATAGGCCGCGTCTGCGGAGAGGCGATCCCCCTCGAACTCCCGCATCAACTCGTAGTGGTTGAAGTGGGTGTCCCGGGGGATCAGGTGCAGACCGGTGGCCTGGGCGCTGTCCCGCTCCATCAGCCCGTGGACCAGTGTCGTCGCGCCGCCCCGCTTCTTCAGCACCAGCGCGCCCTCGAAAAAGCCGCCGCTGGTCAAGTAGCGCATGGTCGAGCCGTGGCCGTTGCCCATGACCAGAAAGCCGTCCAGGTTGCGTTCGGCCAGCAGGCGGTCGATGTCGTGTTTCATTGGAATTTTCTCCTTTGCAGAGACGTGTTGACCGGAGAAGTAAGGAGACCGATTGGGCGTTACAGCCGCGGCTGCTGGGTAGCGCGGATTTGTCTCGTGTCCACAGACCTATCCGCACTAACAGCATCCGCGGCTATAGAGTCCTTAACTGATTTTGAATACATCCATAAGAATAGACGCGAATCCAGCAGTTTCCAAAGGTTGCGCAGCCGATGCACACGGGTTGAATCTGCGGGTCATGGATACGTAATGTGTGTCAGTCGGCCAGACCCGATTCGGTCGCACGATGTCCCGCCCACGCAGCAGGTAGGGATAGATGGCCTGTGCCCCCATCATTTGTTATACTGTCTGCATAGATTCACTTCCCTTTATCCTTGTGCCTTTGTGATTATTCCATCCCGGGGGATTGCAATGCACCTGACTCTGATCAAACCCAACATTGGCCGGATGGAACACAGTCTCTACGTGGACGAGGGGCGCATGGAACCCCTGCAATTGGGCGTGCTGGCCGCGCTCACCCCGCCGGATGTGGAGATCGCCCTCTGGGATGACCGGCTGGAAACGATTCCCTACGAGCGTCCCACAGATTTGGTGGCGATTACCGTCGAGACTTACACCGCCCGTCGCGCCTATGAAATTGGTGCAGAGTACCGGCGACGGGGCGTGCCGGTGGTGATGGGTGGGATGCAGCCCACCCTCATCCCAGAGGAGGTGCAGCCCCACGCCGACGGCATTTTCATCGGCGACGCGGAGACGAAGTGGGCGCAGGTGATCGATGACGCCCGCCGGGGCGCGTTGCAGCCGGTCTACGACGCGCCGGTGGGGGTGGCCCATCCCGGCGTCCTGACGCGGCGGGATGTTTTTAAGGGTAAGGGCTATCTGCCTATTTCGCTGATGCAGTTCAGCCGGGGCTGCCGTTTTGCCTGCACTTTCTGCGCGGTGAGCAGCTACTTCGACAAAGGCCATTACACCCGCCTGGCCGAGGAAGTGGTGCGGGAGATCGAGGCCAGAGAGCGCAAGCAGATACTCTTTTTCGTGGACGACAACATTCTCTCCAATTTCGACGCGGCCAAAGAACTCTTCCGGGCGCTGATCCCCCTGAAGGTCCATTGGGTGAGCCAGGGCAGCATCGACATGACCCAAGACCGGGAGTTGATGGGGCTGATGGTGGAGAGCGGCTGTGTGGGAATGGTGGTGGGCTTCGAGTCGATTAGCAAAGAGAGCCTGCGCTGGATGCGCAAATCCCCCAACTTTGTGGGAGGCTTCGACGGCTACAAGCAGCAGATTGAGGTGATCCGGGAGTACGGCATACAGCTTTGGGCGGCTTTCACTTTGGGCCACGACCACGACACTGTCAATTCCATCCGGGAGACGCTGGACTGGGCGATGGAGAATAGATTCCCCCTGGCCGCCTTCAACATTCTGGTTCCCTACCCCAACACGCCCCTTTACCAGAAGTTGGAAGCCGAGGGGCGGCTGCTCTATGACGGCAAGTGGTGGCTGCATCCCGAATACCGCTTCAACTACGCGGCCTTCCACCCCAAAAATATGACGCCGGACGAACTGACCGAAGCCTGCTGGAACGCCCGCTCCACCTACAACAGTCTGGGCTTTCTCATCCGCCGCGCCTTCGATTTCAAGACGAATCTGCGCACGCTGTATAAACTGGGGGTCTACCTGCGCTACAGTCCGATCTTCAGGAAAGAGGTTTTCAAGAAGCAGGGGATGCGCTTTGGGCTGGGGTGAGGAATGATTTCCGCGTCGGATGGTTGTTTGCTATGCTGGAACGAAACCAATTTCACGACAAGATTTCTCACTCTGCGCATCTGTCAGGTGTCGGCAGTACGCAAAAACACAAAGAACGAAGATTACGCATATATCCGCTCGTCGCGTTCGTCGGGGCTTTCCACTTTGGGTTCGACGATAGGCCGCCAGTCCGCGCCTTCGGACGCGGCCAGTTGGGCCAGCGCCAGCACAGTTTCGGAACCGGCCAGAGCGATGACCAGGGGCAGCGCGCCTCCCACGGCGTAGACGGTTTGCCACATACCCTGGGCTACGCTCTGCTCCCAAAGTTGGACCAGGAAGTCCCCCAGAGATGCCCATTCTTCCTGCAGGCGTGGGTCGTCTTGTGCCTGTGCCGCGCTTTCACTGGCGCTCTCGGCCTGACGCAATGCCAGCCGACGCACCAGCTTTGCGCAGACGTCCTCCACCCGGGTAGGAAACTCCCGGCTCACAATCCCGCCCAGCGCCCGGCGCAGATCGGGCAGAAAGGCCCACAGCACCCGGTCGTTCTGGACAGAGAGCAGGGGTTCCAGCACATTTTCCGTGTAGAAGAGGGCCAGCGCCTTGCCTTCCAGCAGGTCCGGCGCCCAGCGCCGCACGTGGGAAAGATGGATGACGGCCCGATCTTCGCCCCCCTCCGCTTGCAGTAGCGCGGCGTGCATACGCAACGCCTCCTCGCGCAGGGCCTCCTCGTTGGGCTTTTCGCCAAAGAGACGGCGCATACATACGGCGAAACTGGGCGGCCGCCGCTGGTCCAGCACAGCCAGCGCGTTCTGCGCTTTGCCCTGGGCCAGGTACGCCTCCACAATCCCCCAGATAGTCAGCCGCTCCGGGTGATGTTCGGCCAGGGACTGCGCCCAACGCACGCCCATTTGGGTCTGATGGGCTGCGCCCGCCTCGTCCCCGCTCTGGAGCAGGGCCTGGACCAACACCCGATGGGCCTCGCTGCGGCTGTGATCCGAGGGATCGATGCGTTCGTTGATGGCCGCTGCCTGTTGGGCCGCACCCAACCGCACCAGTGCGCTGGCCGCGGCGGCGGCGCTCCATCCGTCGCTGGCCGCACCCAACTCGGCCACTTTGTCGGCCAGAAGTTGGCGCTGGGCGGTAGAAATGCTCTCCAGGGGCAGGGCTTCCACTGCCTCCTTCAGAGTGTAGAGTTGAAAATCTACATCCGCGTTGGCCCGGGGGCGGCGTACCTGGCGCAATAGCTGCTGCTCGGAGTCGCGCAGGGTATAGATGCTGCTCATGCGCCGGGCTTCCTGGACGTTGGCGATAATCGTCATCTGCTCCAGGATGCGTTGGGGCTGGCCGGCCAGCCCAAAGGTGATGGCCGCGTGACGGCGGCTGATGAGGGAGGTGATGGCCGCGTTTTGGAAGGTATCCACACAGCGGCGCAGGAGACGGCGGTTGGCCGACACCCGGCGTTCTTCCCGCATCTGCCGGGCCGCCAGGGTCGCTACGCTGAGCAGAAATTGGCCGCCCGGTTCGTCGTGCTGGCGCAGGGCATTGTGCAGGAGTTGTAGAGTCAACGGGTGAGGACCGGCGTAGACGACGGTCTGGGCCAGCCGTTCGCGCAGTTCGGCGCGGGCGAAGACGGTGCGCCAGATGGTGGGCTGCTGGTCCAGCCGTTCCAGACAGGCAAAGGCCAAACTGCGGTCGTCGATACGGGCCGCGCTGTAGGCCACGGCCAGCAGACGCTCGACCCAGCTTTCCCGGTCGCCCACGAGAGGCGTGGCGGCCAGGAAGTGCAACGAACGCAACTTCTCGGCCAGGGTCACGGCCAGCCCCACATCCCCTTCGGCCCGTTCGGCCAGGATGGGCAGCGCCCGAAAGAGGGAGAGGGGTTCGCCACCCCCGGCCAGTTCGACCACCGCCAAAGTGGCTTCCGGTGTGCCAGACGCGGCCAACGCCTGCCAACAGTGGCGGATCAGCCAGCTATCCGGCTGGCGTACCTGACGGTCGTTGGGCGACGGCGGGGTCTGGCTGGCCCGGCGCAGCGCGTTCACCGCGGCGGCGATCAGGGGATGGGCGTGGGAAAGAGGGGCGGGCACAGGCGGTTGGACTCCCTATTGGGTATTACGTATACAGCCAGATCAGCACCAACAGACCAGCCAAAATCACTCCCGCGGCCAGCAACAGCAGCCCGACCCGTTGCAGCCGGTCGGCCTGGGTGACGGCCTGGCCGTGGGCCGCGTGAAGGTCGTCACCCAGGCTCAACGCGGCGGGATTTTCGTGTTCGGCGTGTTGGACGTGGGCCAGCCACCAGGCCCGGTTGCAAAAGGCCCAGGCCCCGATGTCGCTGGCCCGCACCAGCGAGCGATCTTTTGTCATAACTATCGTTTACGCACAGGCCGGATTGTCTTTGTTCCAGCGATTGAATTTGCCCATCTCAATCGTCGCCAGATGATCCCGCGCGCCCCGCCAAAGACCCTCCCAAGCAGCGGCGTCGCGTAGCTCTGTCTCCGAATGCTGGCGGCTGCGGGCCACAAAGCCGGGGAAGGAGCTGCGTCCGGTGGGCTGGCCGATGGGGTTGTAGCGCAGATCAAAGCTCCAACGCACCTCGTCGCTGTGGTTGGAGAAGGAGGCGTGGACGGTCAGCCGGTGCATAAAAAGGGCGTCGCCTCGTTCCATCGGCATAGCCACGGCTTTGCTGCCGCCCAGCAGTTTGCCGGGGATACCCAGGCCGATGTCCGTGGGGCAGTGATCCAGCAGTCCTTGGCGGTGGCTGCCCGGCCAGACAGCCAGACAGCCGTGCTTGACCGTCGCTCTGGTCAGCGGGAACCAGACGGTGAGCATTTGGGTCTCGTCGGCGTCGGGGGTGACGACGCCGTTGTCCTGATGGACGGGCGTCTTGCCCAACTGCACCCGCCCCTCTTCGTTCTTGGGCGTCAGGTGTTCCGGCGGTTTCATACGCACGTGCTGCACCGGGTTGGAGTAGATTTCCGGCCCGATCAGCGATTCCACCGCATCCAGCAGTTTCTCGTTGCGCAGCGCCGCAAAGACCGCCGGCCCCGCCCAGAAGGGGGTGTCGGGCTTCACGTCCGCCTGGGGCAGAGAGAAGTCGAAGTATTGGGCGTGGACCTTACCGCTCTCCTGATAGACGCGGATCAGCCGCTC
>JACQGT010000616.1 GCA_016199425.1 Chloroflexota bacterium | reverse complement strand
GGAGAGGGTGATGGTGAACTCCTGCAAGAACTGGTGGACCTGCTCGCCCCCGCCGGCGAAGGCTTCGATGAAGAAGCTGTTGCCGATCTGTCGCATCCCTTCCGGTGCGGGGTGGCCTGCGCTCAGACCGCTGCGCAGACGGAGCGTCTCGCTCACCGCGCCGCTGGGGAACTCGACCAACAGGGAGAGATTACCTGCTTCGATCTGCGCCTTCAGCCCATTCAGCGCATCCACCAGCGGCTGTTCGGACTCGCCGCCCAACACCACATTGTCCAGATAGCCCTCGTCCGGCCCGTCCTCGTACTCGCCTCGAATCAGCAGCCCCGTCACATCCCCAAGAACTGACTGAATTTCGGAGGCGCTGGCTGCCGTGCCGACCGCGCCGGTCAGGGGATCGCTCGCGCCGATTGTGCGCCAGCCCGCACCTTCGCGCAGGGCGATGGTGTAGCGGGTCCACGCCTGGCGGGGATTGAAGGCGGTGTTGTATATCAGAGCATTCGTCCGCCCGCGGATCACCACATCCGACGCATTGTACTGGTTCGCCATCCCGGAGACCTGGCGCAGATCGAAGCTGAGGGTTTGGGAATAGGCCGCCGAGAGATCGCCCAGGAATTTGTCCGGGGCCACCCAGTACCAGGTGCCGCCCTGTACGTCGTCGGTGGCTTTCAGATGGCCGCCGGGATTGCCGCCCGCCGGTCGATAGAGGGGAATGCCAGAGCCGGCCTGCACGTCGCCGTCCACCCGCCAGCCTTCCCGGTCCGTGTCGAAATAACTGGCCGCGATGATACCCGCCTCTGCCGTGAGCAGGGCAAAGTCGCCAGTCTGCGCCGTGGAGCCGATGAGTTCGTTGGCCTCCGTGTCCCGGTTGCTGAGAAAGGGCTGCCAGCGTCCGCTCGTCGCGTCCCAGCGGTGGAGGAGTAGAGCGCTCTCGTCCTTGCCCTGCGCGTCGGCCTGGGCATAGGCTATCTTCAGGCTGATGGGCTTGTCGAATTGGGTGATGCTGGCCCGGCTGCCTACTGTGGCGCTGACCCGCACCGGTTTGCCCACCAGCCGTTCGCCTGCGGCCGCGGCGTGTTCGTTGTTGGCGGCCAGCGATACCTGCACCGGGCCGGCGTTGGAGGCGTCGTTGGGCACGTAGGCGGTCACGTGCGCAGCGCCGCCCGCGCCTGTTGTCGTCGCACCGCTGGAATAGGCCGGATTGCTGAAGCGGGTCCACAGCGCCCATTGGGCCAAGGCCTGGGCCTGGCTGCGTCGTTCCTCATAGGCAGAGTGGCCGGTTTCGGCAAAGGTTTTGAGCGCGTTGTCGATGGCGTTGCCCTCTGCGTCCTGAGGGATGGCCTGGAAGATGGGCCGGTTGCTGGCCGCGGCATAGGCCAGGATCGCATCGTAGATAGCAACCGTGCCGGTGTAGGTGCGTTCGCTGTCCATGACCGTTTCGTTGCCAAATTCGGCGTCGTGCATCGTCCAGCGGCAGGCCCACAGGGGGTCTTGGGGGCCTTTCACCGTCACGTGGGCGGCAAAGGGTTTATCCTGGGCATCGGCGGCCTGGATACATTCCTGATGGCTCCAGTGGTCGCCCAACGCGTGCAGATAGATGCCCAGCGCCGCCAGAGTGCCCGGCTGCACGCTGCCCGTATCCGCCGCGTCCACCGTCGTTTTGGTGAAGCAGGCCGTGGCCTCGTAAATATTCGCCACATTGGCAATGGTGTAGAGAGGTTCCCAGGTGAAGGGGACTGTGCTGCTGTAGCCCCAGGTGACCTGCGCGGTCAATTTGCTCACTTCGCCCATGGCCCAGGCGCGGATGGCACCCAACTCTTGCGGGTTGTCGTGGGGCATGTGGAAGAAGACGCCGTAGGGTCCCCAGCGGCTGGTGAAACAGCCGGGGCACTCCACCAGCGTTGTCCCACCCATCGTCACCGAATCGGTGGTGGTCTGCGGCGAGGGGCAATCCTCGCTGGCCGGCACATCCTGCACCGACGGGGCCTGGGGCCAACTGGTGGCGTCGAAGTTGTAGGTTGTCTCGGTGGTGGAAAGAACGCTGGAATCGGTCAGTTGGGAATAGAGCTGGATGGTGGCCGCGTCCTCCTCGGAGAAGCCCGCGGCCAGGGCCAGCGCGCTCACCAGATCGAAGTGGATGCTGCTCACCTCCTGCTCTGCATTCTCCGGGTGGGTGGGGCTGAGGGGATCGTAGAAGGGTATACCCTCCTCGTCGTAGGCGACGGTTGTCGCCAGGGAAGTGAGCAACAGCGCGGCCAGGGAGAGTATCACCAGCAGCGTACTGAGGATACTGCGCAGGCCGTGGCCGCTCCACGTGAACGAACGGGAAGTGCGGGATGTGGGGGATGTGGGGGATGTCATCGTTTGCTCCTTTGTCAGATGAAAGACGGTTTCCAAAATGCGCCGACACTCTTTGGCAGATGGCGATTGTGTTGTGTCGGCACATTCAGGATAGAGCAAGCGGAAAAGGAATACAGCCTGCAAAAGTAGGAGAAACAGAGGGGACGAAAGTAGGGAGGTAATTCGACGACTGATTACTGATAACTGACTACTTCCTTCTCACCGCAAACCAGCGCTGGAAAAGCTCCTTCTCCTCTTCGCCGACGATGGCCTCCCCCGCGGCCTGGGCCTGCTGGAAGTAATGGTCCGCCTCGCCCGCGTCACCCGTGAGGGTGTAGGCCCGGGCCAGCGCGTCGTAGGCAAAGGCGAAATCCCAATCTTCAAAGGCGTAGGGGCTGTCTTCAATGAGTTGCTGGCAGCGCAGCGCGTGGCGCAGGGCTGACTCGCCGTAGCCAGCCGCGGCGTAGACATTCGCCACCAGACATTCGGCCCGGGCGTGATGGCTGATGGTCCCCACTTGCAGCCAGTGATAGCAGGAAGCGTGGGCAGCGTGGATGTTCTGCTCCGCCTCGTCCGCGGACCAGTGGCCTGCCTCCAATGCCGCCCACAGGCGGTTGTTCAGCTCGGCGGCAAACCAGCGATGGGCGGTCGTTGTGTCAAAGGTGGGTTTCGCCATCGGTGTATTTTCCTCCGTGTCTCCGCAGCTAATTAGTGAGCGCCGATTGAGTAGCCGAGTCTTCGAGGCGTATCGAAATCAAGCGAACGGGTCTACCAGTTTACAGCAGTTTGTAATAAAAAACCGTTGCGTCCAGCCCGCCGTCGCCGTTGCGGGCATAGGCCGGGATGATACCCGCTTTCACCCAGCCCAGCCCAGCGTAGAGCAGTTCGGACGGATCGCCCTGGCGGGTGTCCAGGACGAGGGTTGTGCGTCCCAGACGGCGGGCTTCGGCTTCCAACGCGGTCATTAGCGCGCGGGCGATGCCCCTGCGACGGAACGCCGAATGGACGAGCAGTTTGGCGACTTCGGCCCGGTGGCTGCCGTTGGCCTTTGGGCTGGGCTGCAACTGGACCGTCCCCGCCAGTTGGCCGTCTGTGTAGGCGGCGAAGAGCCGAACCCGGCCCCGCCCCACATCCGCACAGACATCCCGCCAGTAGGCTATCGCTTCCTCCACGGCCAGGGGTGGCAGAAAACCCACCGATGCGCCGCTGTCCACCGAATCTGCCAGTATCAGAGACAATTCATCGACTGCCGAGAGAGCTCCTGCGTGAGATAAGAGTGCAATCGTCGTCATAGAGTTTCCTTTGATGCGTAGGGCGGACTGGTAGTCCGCCCAGAACAGGGCGGGGCCCAAAGGGCACCCCAATCCGCCCTACAAATTCAGCCAGTGCATCACAACCGGCCACAGGCGTGGCAGAAAGATGACCAGCCCCACGGCAACGCTGCCGATGGCTGCGACAACAACCGCGCCGGCCGCGCTGTCTTTGGTCTTTTTCGCCAAGGGATTCTGCTCCGGGCAGGCCAGATCGACCGCGGCTTCGATGGCTGTGTTGACCATTTCCAGGCCGAGAACGAGGGTGATGAGGGTGAAAATGACGGCCCATTCCTGGCGGGTGATGCGCAGCCAGAGGCCCAACCCGATGGCAAGCAGAGCAATTCCACTTTCGATCTGGGCGTTGCGTTCTGTGCGTAAAACGCAGCCTGCGCCGGCCAGAGCCACGTGCAGGCTGCGCCAGAACGATCTCTTTGTGCGATACGGGGGGGAAAGTTCGGGGGAAGGGGCCACGGGCCGGCTCATTCTGCGGCCATGCGCTGGGTGAGATCTTCTTTTACCCCCAGGCTGGTGAGAATGGCGCTCTGCGCGGCCCACATCTCGGCCTGGCTCTCGTCGCTGTCGTGATCGTAGCCGAGCAGGTGCAGACAGCCGTGGACCACCAGCAGTTGCAGTTCGGTCTGAATCGGGTAGCCATAGCGGGCCGCCTGGGCCGCCGCGTAGGGATAGGCCAGGATGAGGTCGCCCAGATAGCGGTCGATCTCCTCCGCCACCTCCGGCGCGAACTTTGCGTCCAGATCGTCCCCCTCCTGCGCGGCAAAGCTGAGGACGTCGGTGGGCGCGTCCACGCCCCGGTACTCCCGGTTGAGACTCTGCACGTAGTCGTTGTCGGTCACGACAATGGCTACCCCGGCGACGGTGACGCCTGCGTAGGTCAACACAGCCGACAGGGCCGCGGCCAGCGTCTCCTCGGCCACCTCTGCGGCAAAGCTCTCGTCAATGTCAACGGTGATTTCCCACTCCGGCATAGATGATTCCTTCTGATGCTGCGTCAGCCATCGATTGATAGAAATACCGTAGGGGCGC
>JACQGT010000628.1 GCA_016199425.1 Chloroflexota bacterium | reverse complement strand
GGTTAAGTATTTGGATCGGTAGGGGCGCTGCTTGCTGCGCCCGCTGTGCGCCGGGCGCAGCAAGCAGCGCCCCTACGGGTATTTCTTATGGGAAAGGAAAATGGAATGGGCGGTTCTCTGCGTTTGTTTCGGGTTTGGGGGATCGATGTGCAGGTTCACTGGTCGTTTCTGCTGATCCTGGCCTACGGTGCATTCATCTACAGCGGTCAGGCAAATCGGATGGCCGGTGCGCTGTATGGCATTGTCGTTATTTTGCTGCTCTTTGTCTGTGTTCTTCTCCACGAGTTCGGCCACGCCTTGACAGCCAAGTATTTCAAAGTGAATGTACCAAACATCACTCTGCTGCCCATCGGGGGTGTGGCTCAGTTGGAACGGATGCCCCGCCAGCCGCTGCAGGAGTTTCTGATCGCAATAGCCGGCCCCGCGGTCAATTTTGTGCTGACAATTCTGCTCCTGCCTGTGGCCTTGCTGGTAGTTGGCCTGGGGATGGGGTCGGGCAGCCTGACTTCTCTGCTCGTCTATGCCCAGTCCCGTATGATGGTACCCAGCCTGGATGGGTTGCTGGTCTATCTGGCCGTCACCAATTTCGCATTGGGTCTGTTCAACCTGCTGCCTGCCTTCCCCATGGACGGCGGGCGGGTATTGCGTTCGCTGCTGGCCATGGCGATGCCCTACATACGGGCCACGCGTATCGCAGTGATGGTGGGCCGTTTGATGGCGATTCTTCTAGCCTTTTTGGGGCTGGGCGGCAATATTATCCTGCTGCTCATCGCCTTTTTTGTCTATATCGGCGGGCGTGGAGAGCTGGAGGCGGTAGAGAGCCGCTACGTGCTAAAGGACATCCGGGCGCGTCAGGCGCTCAATCGGGAAGCGCGCCAGCTCTATGCCAGCGAATCCATCGACAAAGCAGTGGACCTGATTATGACGACCTACCAGGCCGACTTCCCAGTTTTTGATTTGGGCAGCAACTTTGTGGGTGTGCTGACCCGTCCCCGGCTGGTGGGCGTACTGCGCACCCAGGGCCGGGAGGGGCGCATCGTGGATAGTATGATTCCTGCCCAGGAGGTGCCTATGGTGGGGCCGGAGACAACCCTGGCCGATGTGTGGGACAAGATGATGGAAAATGGTAGCCGGGTGGTTGCCGTCAAGGAGCAGGGGCGCTTCCTGGGGTTGCTCACTCTGGACGACATCAGCGAGCTGATTCAGGTGGTGGGGGCAGCCAAAGAGCGGGAAGACAAAGAAGACAAACAAGCAGCCCAATCCTCAGTCAGCACAGTCCTGTAGAATTTATCCACCATACCCAGTTCCTCAAGGAAAGGATCGGGCGAGCTATGGGTTCACGTATGAACCGACCGACGCAGATTGCGCCATCCATTTTGACAGCCGATTTTGGCCGTCTGGCCGCAGAAGTGGCCGCGGCGGAGGCGGGTGGGGCAGACGCCATCCATTTGGATGTGATGGACGGGCGTTTTGCGCCCAACATCACCTTTGGCCCCGCGGTTGTGGCGGCTGTACGTGCCGCGACAACGCTTCCCCTGGATGTACACTTGATGGTGGAGGAACCGGAGCGCTACTTGGCCGCTTTTGCCCAGGCGGGCGCAACCGGCATTACTGTCCATCTGGAGGCCACCCGCCATCTGCATCGAACGGTTCAGCACATCGTGGAATCCGGCTGTCGTGCCGGCATCGCGCTCAACCCGGCCTCGCCCATCGAATGCCTGCGCGAGATCAGCCCTTTTGTCGATCTGGTCTTGGTGATGAGTGTCAATCCGGGCTATGGGGGGCAACAGTTTATTGAGACCAGCACGAGCAAATTGCGCCGGGTGCGCAAACTGCTGGACGAATTCAACCCGACCTGCGATCTGGAGGTGGACGGCGGCGTTGGCCCCCACAACATCGCCGATGTGGCGCGCAACGGGGCCAATGTGATTGTCGTGGGCAGTGCTGTCTACAACGGGGATGGGACTGTGGCGGAGAATCTGGCGCTGCTGCGCAAGGCCGCCGACGCGCGGTAATCTCTTATCGCGGTAGGGGCGCAGCAAGCAGCGCCCCTACGGTTTAGCCTCCGAAACGGATGGCGAGCAGTGCCACCTGGTGGATGAAAGGGATGACGAAGAGCAGGCTATCCAGCCGATCCAACATCCCGCCGTGTCCGGGCATAACTTTGCCGCTGTCTTTTGCCCCCACCTGCCGCTTGAGCATACTGATCGTCAGATCACCGAAGAGTGCCAGCACACCGCCCATCAGCCCGACAACCGCCCCAATCCAGGGAGACAGGGGGATGGCTGTGGCGCTGACAACCACATAGCCGGTGATGGCAGCGGCTATCCAACCCCCAATGCTCCCTTCCCAGCTCTTTTTCGGGCTGAGCCGGGGCCATACTTTGTGTCTACCCGCAGCAACTCCCACAAAGTAGGCAAAGGTGTCGTTGAGCATTGTAACGGCCAGGGAAAAAAACACCCATTCCAGCCCATTGGGCAGCAGGCGCAGAGCCATCGCTTGTCCCAACATAGCGCCGATGTAGAGCGCGCCGATGCCTGTGACAGCCCAATTGAGGATTGGCCGCTCGGTCTGAAAGAGCGCCAGGGTAAAGGTAACGATAAAGCCCAGCGTGACGGCGAGGGAAAGAGGCAGGATGTGGGGCAGCCAATTGGCGGTGAGCAGCAGCCAGAGCCAGACCATACCCGCGGCCCGGTAGGGCTGGTAGCCGCCCTGGAACATGAGCGCATAATATTCCAGACCGCCCAACGTGGCTACGGCAAAGATAACAATGGCCCACCAGTGCGCGCCACCCCACAGCGCCAGCAGAACCGGAGGGAGGACGAGTAGGGCAACGAGCAGGCGTTGTTTCACGTCTGTTTGGTCTTTGCTCGGTTATGGGAAAAGTGGTGAAGTGTAGATCAGGCCGGCGTCGGGCTGGTATCGGGAACGCGGCCAAAGCGGCGCTCCCGGCGATTGAATTCTGCGATTGCTTTGTAAAGTTCGTCTTTGTCAAAATCCGGCCAGTAGGTCGGCGTTGTGTAATACTCGGAATAGGCGGCCTGCCAGATCAGAAAGTTGCTCAACCGCCAATCGCCGCCGGTGCGGATGATCATATCCGGGTCCGGAAGGTCTCCCGTGTAGAGGTAGCGGCCAAAGGACTCCTCTGTCAGGGTCTCTGGGTCAATGCCCTCGGCGATAATCTGGCGCACCGCATCCAGGATTTCGCCCCGTCCCCCGTAGTTGAAAGCCACATTCAGGATAATCTGGTCGTTGTGCTTCGTATATTCGATGGCGTGTAGAATCTGTTTCTGCAACTCTTTGTTGATCCCGGTCAGTCGCCCGCTGTGGCGAATCTGCACGCCGTTTTCGTGGAGTTCGTGCAACCGGTGGCGGATAGTGAAACCGAGCAGCCGCATCAGCCCGCTCACCTCTTCCAGGGGGCGTTGCCAGTTTTCGGTGGAAAAAGCATAGATCGTCAGCACTTTGATGCCGAACTCCACACAGCCTTCCAGCACAGGGCGAATGTTATCGACGCCGGCCTGGTGGCCTGCATGACGAATCAGGCCCCGGGATTTCGCCCAACGCCCGTTGCCGTCCATGATGATTCCCACGTGATAGGGGACCGATTCCAACGGCGGATAGGTCGTTGTATTTGTGCTCACGACGTTCAACACTCCTTACATCAAGTCGAGATCGTTCGCCCGAGGGTGACTCTCTATCAAAAGTGAAGGGTGAGTTCCACCCACCCTTCGGCCTGCTCGTCTGAGAGAAGTTGAACTTCTTTGAGAAGTTCAACTTCTGGAAATCAACCCTATAGGGTCATAATCTCCGTCTCTTTGTCCTTGCTAATGGTGTCGATCTGTTTGATGAAGTCGTCCGTCTCTTCTTGCACTTGAATCTGCCCCCGGTGCAAATCATCCTCGGAGATCATACTTTCCTTTTCAAATGACCGCAAGTCGTTGATGGCATCCCGGCGAATGTTGCGTACCGCCACCCGGGCTTCTTCGGCCCGCCGCGAGACCTGTTTAGTCAGGTCCCGCCGCCGTTCTTCCGTAAGAGCAGGGATATTCAGGCGGATCTGCTTGCCGTCGTTGTTGGGGTTCAGGCCCAGGTCCGAGTGGGCAATGGCCCGCTCGATGGCTGCAATGTCCGACGGACTATAGGGGCGGATGATGATGGACTGGGCTTCGGGAACGCTGATCGCGGCCAATTGGAGCAGCGGGGTGGCTACGCCGTAATAGTCAACACTCAATCGATCCACCAATGCCGGGCTGGCCCGGCCTGTGCGGATGCTCATCAAATCCAAATGCAAGGATTCGATGGTCTTTTTCATGCGATCGCTGGTTTCGTGGAGTATTTCTTTGATCATGTGATTGCGCTCCTTATCCGGTGAATGCGCCAAATCGATAGAAACCGCACAGTTTCTTTGCAGAGGTTGCCTGGGGTCGCGATTTGCCGCCGATCTATTGTAGCAAAACTCTATGCCAAAGGAAAAACAACCAGATTTCCGTATTGGGAAGTAACTACGCAGCCTTATTCCGGGAATCGACCAAAAGCTGTCTGGAATTCCCCGTATTGGTCTGGTCGATTCCCGGAATGGGTCTCCTGGCCTGAAGTTACATTGGGAAAACAAAGGCCGACTTCGTGACAGAAGTCGGCCTTTGCCCGCTGTGATGGTAAGCGAACCAAGCCTGTGTCCAGGTGTTTAGTCAGAAATGTGTGTCCCCACACTGCCGCCCAGCACCACTTTGGAGAAGACATCGGCTTCCCATAAATTCACCACATGAATTGGCAGATCGTTGTCCATACACATGGCAATCGCTGTGCTATCCATCACGCCGACCCGCATATTCAGGGCATCGATATAAGAAAGCCGTTCAAAGCGACGGGCGTCGGCGTTTGTCTTGGGGTCTTTGTCGTACACTGCATCCACCTTTGTGGCCTTGATCAACACATCAGCGTCGATCTCCATGGCGCGCAGAGAAGCAGCGGTGTCGGTTGTGAAATAGGGGTTGCCTGTGCCTGCGCCAAAAATGACAACCCGCCCCTTTTCCAGATGACGCACGGCCCGGCGCTGAATGTACGGTTCCGCTACGGCCCGCACTTCGATGCCTGTCATCACACGGGTGGGCAGGCCGGCCCGCTCCAGCGCATCTTGCAGGGCCAGGGCATTCATCACCGTTGCCAGCATTCCCATATGGTCAGCCGTCACCCGTTCCATGCCGTGGTCCAGACCATCTTCCTTGCCCCTCCACATATTGCCGCCCCCAATGACCAGAGCCACCTGCACGCCCAAGTTCACCACGGCAATCACCTTGTGGGCCACTTCTTCCGCCCGGCGCGGGTTGATTCCAAAGCCTCCCTCACCGGCCAAAGCCTCTCCGCCCAATTTCAACAGAATGCGCTGATATTTCAGGTTGTTCATAGATTCTCCCTCATAAAGGAATGCCCAGCCGTGGGGCTGGGCATTGAACGGTTTTATGAACCACCGAGTTCGAGTCGAGAGAAACGGCGAATCCTGATATTCTCCCCCAAAGAAGCGATACTCTGCACCATCAAATCCTTGATGGTCAGATCGGGGTTTTTGATGAAAGGCTGCTCCAGCAGGCAGATATCGCCATACCACTTGTCCACCTTGCCCTCGATAATCCGATCCCAGATGTGTTCCGGGCGGTCACTTTCGGCCAACTGGACCCGATAGATCGCCTTCTCTTTCTCAATCACCGCAGCGGGCACATCCTCCCGGCTGACGTATTCGGGGCGGGCTGCCACAATGTGCATGGCCAGATCCCTGGCCAATTCCTGGAATTTCTCGGTGCGGGCCACAAAATCGGTCTCGCAATTGATTTCCACCAGGCTTGCCATGCGGCTGCCAGGATGAACGTAGGTACCGATCAGTCCTTCGTTGGCTTCCCGATCAGCCTTTTTGGCTGCGGCGGAAAGACCCTTTTCCCGCAGATATTCCACGGCTTTGTCAAAATCGCCGTCGGCCTGGGCGAGCGCCTTTTTGCAGTCCAAAATTCCGGCGCTGGTTGCTTCCCGCAGCTCTTTGACCATCTGCGTTGTAATCTCTGCCATCTTCGTCTCCCATTCTATTTGGCCGGTTCTCTGTCCCCGGCTTTGTTGCGTGTAGACACTTTTCAAATCTTCGCCCACATGACCGGGCAGCGCAGCGGCTGTGGACAGTGGGCGAAGATTTCGTTCGTTCTTGCTTATGCGCTACAGGGCGAAAGGCCCCAATTGCAGAACAGCGAAGGGCTCGTCAAAGAATAACTTACCGCAGTGGTCAGTGAGCAGTCATCAGTGATCAGTAAAACTGATGACTGCTCACTGATAACCGGAACGGAAATTTATTTCTTGACTGGTCCTAAATATGGATGTTCATTTGCTTGACTGGGAGAATGAAATCGGTGGAACAAATCTCGCTGGAAATCTGCCTACACAGTAACATTGCCTGTTCTGAAAGTCAATAGGGGCGCGATTCGATACCTTTTTGTGTTCTTGATCGATCAAACGATCTATGGACTTGCGCCAAATTTAAGTGTATATTAAAAACGGCCTGGAGTTATCCCTGCAGAACCCATTCAACGGTACAATGACAATTATGAACGACCAGCGCGCAGCCTCACTGGGGCAAAGGGATGAACTTCTGCATTCGGTTGCTGCGGCTTCCAATGCGCTTTTGCTCAATCCAGACCTGGACACAGGGATTCAAGCCGCCCTGGCTGCTCTGATCGCGCCATCGGCTGTCGATCGCGTCCACATCTTTCAAAACCATACAGACCCCGAAAGCGGGCTGATCTATACCAGCCAACGCTACGAGCGGTCAAAAGAAGCAGCCCAGCCGCAGATCGACAACCCGGACCTGCAAAATATCCCCTATGACTTTGTTGCTCCCCGCTGGTACGATCTGCTCTCCACCAATCAGGTCGTCAGCGGTCTGGTGCGGGACTTCCCCCCAAGCGAACAGGAAATTTTGACGCCCCAGTCGATCTTATCTCTGCTCGTCGCTCCCATCTGGGCGGGTACTCATTTCTGGGGTTTCATCGGCTTTGACAATTGCCACGCCGAACAGATGTGGAGCACGGGCGAACAGGCCATTCTACAATTGGTTGCCGCCAATATCGGCGCGGCCATTGCCCGGCAGACTGTAGACGCTGAAAATCGCCAACAGCGCCAAAAGCTCGAACGCATCCTCAACGGGATTCCCATCAGCATCTATGAAAAGGACTCCGAAGGGCGCTATACATTTGTCAACGAAGAGATGACGCGGTTTCTGAAGCGTCCTGCTCAGGAATTCTTGAACAAAACCGTTCACGAAGTTTTCGGGCCAAAGGAGGCAAAACGCTTCGCACAGGATGATTTTCTGCTGCGTTCTGGCGGGGCCGAGAGTGTGCTCTTGGAATTGAGCATGGAGAAGGATGGCGAAGTGCGATGGATATTGACAGGGAAATCCCTGATCCGCCCCGAGACGCCTCTGGAAAGCCCCATTTCCGGATTTTCCATCGACGTAACAGAGCGCAAACAGGCGGAAGAGGCAGTCAAACGCCAACAAGCATTTATTCGCAGTGTCATCGACACAGTCCCCAACCTGATTTCTGTCAAGGATGTCGGCGGGAACTTTCTGCTGGCAAACCGGACCTTCGCCGAACTGTTGGAGACAACTGTCGACGATCTGCTGCAACGCAACGCCGCCGAGGTCTATTTCAATCTGGACGACCTGGCGTGTTACCGGCAGGATGACAAGACTGTTCTGGAAACCGGGCGGACACTGAACGTTGAACAGTCGATGACCAAACCTGACGGTTCGCTGTGCTGGTATCTGGTCACCAAAACACCCCTGCAAATGGTGGACGGATCGGTCTGCGTGCTGGGCATTGGAGTGGACATCACCGAAGAACGTGCGATAAAACAGGAGTTGCGTCGGGCCAAAGAGGAGGCGGAGGCAGCCACCAGAGCCAAATCCGAGTTTCTGGCGATGATGAGCCACGAAATCCGCACACCCATGAACGGCGTGATCGGCATGACCAGCCTGTTGCAAGAGACGCCCCTGAGCGAGGAGCAGCAGGAGTACGTGGAAACGATCCGTTCCAGCGGGGAGTCGTTGCTCACAATCATCAACGACATTCTCGATTTTTCGAAGATGGAGAGCGGCCACGCTACCCTGGAGAGCCAGCCCTTTTCGCTGCAAAAAATGATCGAGGATATTCACGATCTTCTGGCAGCCCGCCCGGATGGACGCACGCTTGATCTGTGCTACGACTTGGGGGCTGATGTCCCAGAGATAGTTGTAGGCGACCCGACCCGCGTGCGCCAGGTATTGACAAATCTGATCGGCAATGCGCTGAAGTTCACCAATCAGGGCGGCGTGTTGACAACGATCCGCACCCAAAGCGATGAGGAAGTGGCCGCGGCTGGGGACATTTGCCTGCGCATTTCGGTGCAGGATACAGGCATCGGCATATCTGCTGCCAAACTGCCCTCGCTTTTCACACCCTTTGTGCAATTGGATTCAGCCAACACACGCCGGTTCGAAGGAACTGGGCTGGGTTTGGCGATCTGCAAACGGCTGATTGAATTGATGGGCGGGAAAATTTGGGTCGAGAGCGTGGAGCAGGTCGGCTCGACTTTTCACTTTACCCTGCGTGTAAGGCCCTACACCGACTCTGCTCCACAGCCCGTCCTGCGCGGGACGCCCGCGACGCAGAGCAAACAAATTCTATTGCTTACCGAAAATCCATTGCTGCGGTCTACGCTGATCGACTGGGTAATCAGAGCAGGTGCCCAGCCGTTGACAATCGATCCATCCGCAGACGAGGAGGCTTTAGCCAGCCAGTTGCCCGTTGTGGATCTGGTGCTGGTGGACGAACAATTTGAGCCCAAGAGCGCCCAGCGTCTGCAAGAAAGCCCCGCGGCCCGGGATGCACGCTGGATTCTTTTGACGCACCCCAGTCGTCTGGATAAGTCGTCTATCCCCTATCCGGAGTGGATTCACAAACCGCTCAAGTGGCGTCATTTTCTGCGCGCGCTATCCGACGCACCGGCCGCCAACCCGCGGAAAGCGCCTACGCCTCGCGCCAGAGAACAGGCGTTGTTGGCCGAACAAATGCCTCTGCGCATCCTTCTGGTCGAAGACAATCTGATCAACCAAAAGCTGGCGCTCATCATTTTGCGCAAATTTGGCTACACGGCAGATCTGGCCGTCAATGGCGAGGAGGCCATCGCTGCGGTAAAGCGACAGAGCTACGATCTGATATTGATGGATGTTTTGATGCCGGTGTTGGATGGGCTGGAAGCCACCCGGCGCATCCGCAGCCTGCCGGGTGGCAAAGAGCCGCTGATCCTGGCCATGACCGCCAATGTGATGCAGACAGACCAACGGGTCTGCTTGCAAGCGGGCATGGATGACTTTCTCAGCAAACCTGTCACGGCTGCGGATGTACGGGCAAAACTGGTCGAGCTTTTTGGGCAGAAGGAGACTGGCGAGTGGCGATTAGCGACTGGGGATTAGCATCTTCAGTCGCCAATCCCCAGTCGCCAGTCCCCAGTCCCCAGTCGCCAATCCCTACACCCTCTCCAGCACGGCCAGACAGCGGTCGATCTCATCCTCTGTGTTGTAGTGGGCCAGCCCCAAACGCAAAAAGCCCCCGCTCTGCTCCACCCCCATCCGTTCGCTGACGGAGAGCGCGTAGAAATTGCCGTGCCAGGCAAAGATATTTTCAGCGGCCAGCGCCATCGCCAACTGCTCCGGTGTCGCGCCTGTCTTGCGCACGGCCACTGTCGCCACCCGCCGCTTCCAATCCTCCCGCTCTGTCAACCCATAGATGCGCACACTGGGGATTCCTTGCAGACCGCCCAGCAGCCGGGCCAACAGCCGCTCTTCGTGGGCCTGGATCACAGGCCAGGCCGCCCGCAATCGTTCCCGTCGGTTATCCTCTTTGCGCGCCGTGCCGTAGACAACTCCCAGCCCGGCCAGATAGTCGATGGCCGCAGTGACCCCGGCCATCCCCTCGTGATTCTGTGTCCCCGTCTCCCACTTACCGGGCAGCGCTTCCCCGGCTGGGCGCACCCGATAGGCTTGCAGACGGCTCAAATGTTCCCGTTTGCCGTAGAGATGGCCGGCGTGGGGGCCAAAGAATTTGTAGGCGGAACAGGCCAGAAAATCGCAGCCCAGCGCCCGCACATCGATCAACCCGTGGGGAGCGAACTGCACCGCGTCAATAAAGCTGTAGGCCCCGGCTGCCCGCGCCCAGCCGACAACCGTCGCCACATCGTTGATTGTGCCCAGGGCGTTGCTGGCGTAGCCCACAGCCACCAGCTTTGTGCGCGGTGTGATCTTGCGGCGGAAATCGTCCATATCCAGCGTGCCGGTTTCCAGGTCGATGTCCACCCATTGCACAGTCGCGCCCCGTTCCTCGGCGGCCAGCGCCCAGGGCATCACATTGGCGTCGTGATCCAGCCGGGTGAGGACAATTTCATCGCCGGGGCGAAATTCGCGGGCCAGAGAGCGGCTGAGATGGAAGGTGAGGCTGGTCATATTGTTGCCAAAGATCACCTCGTCCCCGTCGCAGCCCAACAGATCGGCCACGGCCTGATGGGCCCCGGCAATGACTGCATCCGTGCGCAGGCTGGTCTCGAAGCCGCCGTGGGTGTTGGCATTGCGCCGGGTCAGATAGTCCACCATCGCCCGGATCACATTTCCATGCACCTGTGTGCCGCCTGGGTTGTCGAAAAAGATGGCTGTCTTGCCGTTATACTCTTCCTGTAGGGCAGGGAATTGCTTGCGAATTGCATTGACATCCAACATACGATTCTCCGGTGTTGATGGGTGATGATACAGATAATTTGACGGGTCAGGCATTTATCTCTGGCCTGGAAACGGCTGACGGCTCTGCTGCTTGCCGTATACTACCACCTGATCCGGGGCAGACTGTCGGCCAGCAGCCATATCCGATCCTGACCCAACAGCGCTGACCAATCCCGCCCCAGAACGGCAAAGGCAAACTCGGCCAGATCGGGGATGGAGAGCGCTGGCTCTTTCAGCCCCAGTTCTTTGGCCGAGAGGGGCATACGGGGCTTGTCAAACTCTACTGCCCGCACGGCAACGCTGCCGTCGCTGGGCAGACCGGCCAACTGGCAAGCTCTCTCCACCGCCACGGCAAAATCGCCCAGTTCATCGACCAGCCCATTCTCCAGCGCCTGTGTGCCCGTCCACACCCGTCCCCCACCCACCTCTTCCAGCCGCTCGTTCGACAAGCGGCGGCCCGTCACCACCCGTTGCTTGAACGCCTGGTAGGTGGTCTCGATGGCGTCTTCGATTTTGTTCCGTTGTTCGCCGCGCCAGGGCCGGCTGTCGGCGTAGATGTCGGCGTTCTTGCCCCGGCGCAGAGAGAAGCGGTTGGCCGCCACTTTGTGATAGGCTTCGCTGGTGAGCAACTTGGCGGTAATCACACCGATGCTGCCGGTGAGGGTGGC
>JACQGT010000627.1 GCA_016199425.1 Chloroflexota bacterium | reverse complement strand
GCAGCGCGACCGCCGCCATCACCACCCCGCGCCAGACGTAGCCGTGGCGAAAAACCGTCCACGCGCCCAGATAGGCAAGCCACCAGACCAGAAAGCCGATCTCCAACACAAAAATATAGTTGTCGTTGCTGGCGTTGTTGTTCAGGGCAGCCTGCACCCATTCCAGCCAGCGCTCCAGCAAAAAATAGGCCCGGGCCTGAAGTGGGGGTACGCCGTGATCGAGAAAGACCGCCACCCGGGGTTCGTGGCCCACCGTGCCGATCATTAGATAGAAGACCCACGTCAGCCCGGTGGCCAGGCTGTGGGAGAGCATAAAAAAGCCGTCGAAACGGCTATAGGCCATCAATGTGCCTAACGTCAGCGCGCCCAGGACAACCGGCACAAGCAGCCCCATACCCGAAACCCAGCCCGCCGCGTCCAGGGAGAGCGCCAGGAGCAGATAGAGCAGACCGAGGAGAAGAAAGGTGACGATGCGCCCCTCTTGGAAGAAGACAGGCGCGTCGGTTGCCCGGTGTGATTCCGGCGCGATCGTTACCCGGCTGCCGCTGGTAGAGAGGCTGCGCGCAGGGGCCGACCCGATCTGCCCAGTCACCGCGGCTGTCGCTGGTCGTTGAGTCTGTCGTCGCTGTGCAAAGTTGGTAGATTGACGCATAGAAAGAGTATAGAAGGAACCTGGCCCAAAGATTGGCAAGCGATCTTACCAATTGAATCAGCCCAATTATAATAGCAACCAGAGGATTCCAGCCAACGCAAAAATCGCCGCCATTGCCAAAACGACGGCCAGGAGCAGACGCAGGGGACTGATTGTCTCGACGACATAGCCCAGCGGCTGGGGGGAATCGGTGGGCTGCACGCTCCACACACGGCTGGAGGCAGGCTCGGTTTGGGCAGAAGCAGCCAGCTCGATCTGCACACGACTGTCCCGCACCAGCTTCTGCCAGCGCTCTGCTTCCTGGCGATGGGTAACGGCGCGCAGTTCGCCGCGAATGCGATCTTCGGTGGCAGCGGATAGGTCCACCGTCAGGCTGTCTCGTTCCAGGCTGGCCGCAATGCCACTCCACTGGTCTGCCACAGGGCGCAGGTCGAGAGAGTGGCGCAGGGTTGTCCGCTGCCAGATCAGATAGGCTGTTGTCTCGATCTCCGCATTGGCGTTGACCAGCAGCGTGCGTACCAGCGCCCATTGGGTGTTTTGGGGCGTGGCCTGGACCAGAGTCAGCCGATCTCCCAGAGAAACGCCGGAGAGGGTGACCAGCGCGCGCACGCCGTCAAAGTGGACCTGCGCCACCCCGGAACGGGGCTGCACCGCACCCCAGGCCAGGGCAAGCTGATCGACCAGGCGGCGCGCCGTCTCCTCGCGGCCGGGAAGCGCCGGGGCTGCGCCGCTGAGGATCAGATCGTCCGGGCGAATGGTCAGGGTCAGTTCCCAGCGGGCAAAGATCGTCCGCTGTTCGGCCGCGGGCAGCAGATCGTCCAGGGCAAGGGTAGAACCTGCCAGTGCCAGGGCTGCTTCCTGATTGCCCTGGCTCAGAAATTGCAGGGCTTGCTCCAGGAGCAGCAGACGCCGATCTTCGGCCAATTGGGCTGGATCGACGGGGCTATCGGGCAGAGCAGCCAGCCGGTCCAACAGGGCAAGGGCGGCGGGCCAATCTTTGCGCTGTTGGGCCTGGCGCGCCTGCATACGCAGACCGTCGGCCAGCCAGCCGTTTACTTCGCTGCGGTCGGTTGTGGCCTCGGCAGGCAGCAAAGCCAAAGACGCTTCTGCTTCGGCGGCCATCAACTGCACATAGGCAAAATCAATCCCGCCGTCTGGCTCGATGCTGCGGCTGCGGTAGAGCGCGGCCAGTGCCTGGTGCAGAGCCGCCTTTTCCTGGGGTGGCAACCCCGCCTGTTCGGCAAAGCTGAGTCCATTGGAATAGGCGCTCAATGTCTGGGCGTAGAAGCGTTCCCGATCCGTCTCCTCAATCCCGGCCTCTTTGCCCGCTGTGTCGTAGAGCCGGCGATAGAGATCACCCAGGCCGCGAAAATCCGCTGCGCCTGGCTGCTGCCGGATCGTCTGCCGGCGGGTCTGGATCTCTTGCCAGATGGCTGGGTGGATCACCTGCCAGCGAAACGGTTCTTGGGGGAAAGCGTCTTCGCTGAGCCATTGCAGACGGCTGCCGTTGTAGGTCCACCCTTCTGGTTCAGCCGCCAGCCAGTTGTCCGGGGCCAGCAGACCACTTCCCGAATCCGCAAAGTTCAAAGTGACACGCCAACTCCCAATCCTGCCCGGCCATACGTCCAGTACGCTGGCCGGGTAGACAAAAGCGGGGAGTTCGGCTGTGGCGAAGAGCAGGCTATAGCGGAGCAGAAGGGTGCGCCGCGCGTCCGGGCCAAAGTTGAGTTGAGCCGTCTGTTGCAGACCGTTGCCCGTGGGCTGCAAAGAGAGTGCCTGTCCCCCGGTTTCCAATGCGAGCGCCTGGGGGAGACGCAGCCCAGCCGGTGCGCCGGGGGGTGGCGTGTTTACCTGCAAAAGCAGCGTACTCTCCGCCGCTTTCGGGTTGTGAAAACGATAGCTGGCCGCAACGTCCAGACGGAGCGAGCGATCCCCATCGACTGAGACGGCAACATCGACGGTATGGGTGAGCAATTCAATCGCCGTATCGCCCAGAGGCAGCAGCAGGAGATGGCTCTGGGCGAGGGGTTCACTCTGCGCGGACACCCCTGCGCGGAGGGTCGTGTGGGCAGAGAAGGTAATCAGAAACGACCAGACAACCAGCAACGCCAGGGTAAAACGCCGGATAGTTGCATTTCTATGGTGCATCTGGTATTGTGACATTGGATAGTGAGGCCATGGATATGTTCGTCTGAAAGCGTATGCGGCGAGCGCTACAGGTGCCGGTTTTTCGATGAATGTCCCTGATTTTTGAGGAGGGCTTGACGGATTTATGGTCAGGTTGTTAATGAAGTGGGACATTAAGACAGGTCGGGAACAGCCCTACTTTGAATTCGTGATGCGGGAATTTGCCCCGGGTCTGATGCAATTGGGCATTGAACCAGCCGAGGTTTGGTATACCATTTATGGCGGTAGTCCGCAAATGCTGACCATTGGGGAATCAGGCAATCTGGAAAAGGTGCAGACAATTCTGCAAAGTGAGAATTGGAAGAGACTGCAAGCCAAGTTGCTATTATACGTGACAAACTACAGTCAACGAATCGTTGAACCCAACAATCGTACATTCCAATTGTAGCGACTCGTAAGCATCGTCAGGTAGTTGGTCGACAGATGGGCAACGAATTGTGCAAGATAAAAAAGAGATGCGTGTGATCGCATCTCTTTTTTTGCGTAAGTCAATCCGCAGGCAATCTACCCCGTCAAATCTAGTGTCCTGTCAAGGCTGAATTGATGGGTAGGGCGCTGCTTGCTGCCCCGCAGTCTGTCGGGCGCAGCAAGCAGCGCCCCTACGCTATTTCCATCAATTGACATTTGACGCAACACTAGTTCAGCTTGACTGTAATGAGAATTGTTGAGATTTGTCAGCGAATGGCAAGCGGATTTGGTTGAAATTTGTAGTAATTTCCGTATCCTTTGAATAGGGATCGATCGAACAGCAATTGAAAGAAATTATAAAAAACAACTGATGAGTAAGATGGACGTACTTAAAGAGGGAAAGGGGCAGAATATGCCAAACTCACTGTTCGACCTGTCAAAGCTCGCCAAGTCCGACAATGCGATACACACGGGTATTGGGGGAGCGCGGATTGTGTGGCTGCGTCAACGCAACCGGATGGACGACAAGGGGCAGGAGCTATACCGCCACATGCAAAATCAGGGCCTCTCTCTTACAGTGACGGATGTCTTCGATGTTTCGAGCGCCGAATTGCTCAGAGCAGACCTTGTGCTGCTGGATGCCTTTGACAGTGTGGAGGGCAGTATAGAAACAGTTGTGGCTCGCATTCGCTTCGAGAGCAAAGTGCCGCTGGTTATGCTGACAGACGGTTATTCCACCGAACAATTGGTGACCGCATTGACGGCAGGGGCGGACGCGATCTGGTCGCTCAACACCTCGGTTGAAGTGCTTCTTGTGCGCTGCAATGCGCTGCTCCGCCGTTGGCTCCCTGCCAATCGCTGAGAGCGTGTAGTGGTCAAGAGGATCGTGTAATGAACGTAGGACGGAATGGTATTCCGTC
>JACQGT010000064.1 GCA_016199425.1 Chloroflexota bacterium | reverse complement strand
TCCTCCAGCGTTTCTCCCTTCGCTGCGATCATTCATCTGCGTAGGTCACATTGACAAAGCCATAGGTTTGTTGGAAATGCTGCCAGTCGATGCTCCCTTTGTCAGCAGTCTCCTCGTTCCTGCCCCCGATTATGCGTCGCTCCACAACGGCTTCGGCGCACAGGCCAACCCCCAAGCGGGCCTTTTGGCTGCGCAGGAAAAACGCTCCGAAATCCTCGGCGTGGAAAACTTCATCCCAACCCGATTTACGCACAGGGGAGACGCGGCAAAGAAAGAAGTCGCCTACCCGGTCGTAGAGGGTGTAGGGGCCGCGTTTGCCCCGGCTCTGGCGGCGGTGATGCAGCACACCCTTTTCAGCGCTGAAACTCCAACATTCGTCTACGGCGAACTGCCGTCCATCGGGCAGGCAGTCGATGACCCGGCAGCCCACAATCTCCAGCCGGTAGCGGGCAGCGGCAAAGAGCATCGCCCGCAGATCGGTTGCCTCTGTCAGACGGTAGTTGGGGTCGGCCACCAGCAAATACTCGGTCGCGCACTCCTTCAACAGCAGATTGCGCCCACATCCCATCCCCGTATCGATGGAAGTTGTCACGTGGCGCAGATTGGCAATAGCAGCCAATTCCGGTACTACATTCTCTCCACCCACCACCAGAATGGAAATATCCGAATAGCGCTGGCGGATACTGCGCACCAGGTCCAGACTCTCGGCGGGGGAATCGCCCGCCCAGATACCCACAGTGAGCAGTCCGTTCAGCTCCAGCGTTTCCGGGTTCTGCGCGTCCAGCGCCATCTGCCGGTAGTCCTGCCGCCAGTGCGGGTTGAGGGGAATACAGCCAGAAGGGATTTCGCCCATTTTCACCCGCGCCTGCACCCACCCCTCGGTCTCGTTTTGCCCGCCCCCCCAGCCGCCGCTTCCGCTCATGTGGTAGGATTGGGTGCCGTCCCAGCGATAGACGTAATATAGGTCCTGCATGGGCGTCTCGTCGATCTCCATTCGTTCCGGCGCGGCTTTGCGCAGGTCTGTTTCAAATTCCCAATCATAGCCGTTGCCCATAGCTTTGTAACCGGATATCAGATCGAACAGGGAACGGGGATAGCAACTCCCCACGTGAAAGACGTTGTAGAGCGGTCCGAAAATCTCTCCGTTCGCCCAATACCAGGCCCGATCGGGCTTGAAAAACTGATCGCTCACCCGGTTGGCCGAGAAGGAGAGGCGATGGGGCAAATAGATGTCGTCGTCATCCCACACACAGATCAGATCGTACTGGGCCAGCCCCACAGCCGCGGTCATCTTTTCGCCCACGGTGCGAAAACGGTAGGGTAGATTGATCACGCACACATCGGGATGGCCGAATTCCAAAATCTGGGGCGCGTAATCGTTGAGAACGATCAACTCCTTGGGGCCGGGGTAGTCCTGCAGCAGAAAGGAATGAAGCGCCTCCTCTAGCATGTGGGGGCGGGCGTATGTCATACAAATACAACTGATGCCGGGCAACTTTTGGGCGGTTGTCATCACTACTCCTGAAAAACAGAACCCGGATCACGCGGATTGGGCGGATCGAAATCTGCGAAAATCTGCGGTTTCTGCGAAATCTGCGTACCGCTTTTCGTTTTCAGACGTGACAGGTGTCGGCAAAGCGCTCGAAAAACCAGTCGTCGTCTCGGGCGCGGCTGGCGTGCATCTCCCGGCGGCGCTGCCAGGCGGGCCCGGTGGCGGCCAGGGCAGGGCCAAACTGGGGCTTCTCTTTCAACGCATCAAAGACCCGGCCCAGGCGCGCCTCGCTCAAATGCAGAATCGCGGTACGCAGCACATTGTGGATCACTGCCTCGTAGCGCACGCTGTAGGGCGCGCGGCTGCGGAAGTAGTGCAGCACTTTCAGCGCGGGCGCGGCCCATACTTCGTAGCCCAGCAGCCAGTAGCGCAGACAGATTTCCAGGTCCTCGGATCCCCAGTCGGGCATATCCTCGTCAAAAGAACCGGCCTCGTTCAACACGTCCCGGCGCATAGCCATAAAGCCACCGCCCAGAATGGGTACAGGCAGAGGTTCGTCGTTGCGGTAGGGCAGCCATTCGGTGCGCAAATTCGGCTCGGCGATGCGTTGACCCACGGCTGGGGAGAGATCCGGATCACCCATCACACCGATAGCCGGGCCGACTATACCGACCACAGGGTTGTCGAGGACGTCGGCGATGGGTTCCCACCAGCGGGCGGGCACGTCCATGTGGGCGTCGGAGAAGACAACGATGCGCCCTTTGGCCTCTTGCAGCCCCCGGTTGCGCGCGCCAGAGACGCCCAAAGGTCGCCCGCCCTGGATGAAGCGCAGATTGAGCGGGCACTCTTTTTCCAAAAAAGCCACGCTGCCGTCGCTGCTGCCGTTGTCCACCACCACAATCTCGCTGGGCTGGGGAAGCGTATCCTGGAACTGCTCCACCGTGCGTTTAAGCAGCACCGAATCGTTGAGAGTGGGCAGGATGACGCTGATTTTGGGATCGCGCCCGTTGCCCAACAGCTTGCGAATGCGCGCCGGGGTCAGGGCGGGCTGGGGTGGATCGATGGGGAAAAAGGGTGGCGGGAAGGGCATGGGTGGCGGCTTGCGCGCGGCCTGGGGCTGGGCGGCCTGGCCGGTTGCCAGAAAGGTATGCACCAACTCCCGGTAGTCCGCCTTCCAGCCCGGCTGCAGGACGACGCGCCCCTGGGGGACGTTGCCGTAAACCGTCTGTCGCTCGATGTGGGCGGCGACAGCGCGGACCGTGCGCAGATTGCTCAGATGGTAGGAGCCGGTGCCGGTCCAACGGTAGAGATAATAGACATCTTCCGCCGCCACCTCGGCGGCCAACTCCACGCCAGGGCGCATGACCTGAATGCGTTTTTCAAAGTCCTGGTCGCAGCCTAAATCCGTGTGGGGATAGCCGCGCACCTGGTGGTGCAGGCTGCGGCTCCAACAACTGCCCCCGTGAAAGATATTGAAAGTCGGGCCACTGAGCGCGCCGTCGTTCCAGAACCAGGCCCGATCCGCCTTGAAGAAGCCGATCGCCGGGTCGAAGCGCTCCACGCAATAGCGCAGACGATGGGGGAGATAGATGTCGTCGTCGCTCCACACAAAGAGCAGATCGTGGCTGGCCAGCCCCACGGCCGCTTTGAACTTTTCGCCCAAGGAGTGGAAGGAGCGGGGAAGGTTGACGATGCGCACTTCTGGATGATCGAACTCTAATGTCTGCTCCGGGTAGTCGTTGAGGATGAGCAGCTCCTTTTCGCCGGGATAGTCCTGCAGCAGAAAAGAGTGGATGGCTTCTTCCAGCAGATCGACGCGGGCGTAGGTGGGGCAAATACAGCTTACCGGCGGATAGTTCTCCAGGAGAGGATCGCTCTGGCTGCTCAATTCCTGGTAGATTTCCAGCAACTCAGCGTCGGAGAGTGCCGGGTCCTCCTCGACCACCGGCTCGACGATCTCCACAGCTATCTCTTTCGCGCCGCCCGCGCCCTGAGGTAGCATCAGGCCAAAGGGTTCGCCCTGCTCAAAGCGCAGGGTACGGTTGGGCGCGCTGAACTGCCAGTAAAAGTCCAGGGATTCGGCGGCCACTTCCCGGCGTAGCTGCTGTTCCAGGGGCCGGCCGCCCGCTTGGGGTCGGTTGAGCGGGCCGCGCAGCCAGAGCCAGTGACCCTGCGGAGGTTTCGCCGTATAGCCGGTGTGGATGGTCAGAATGCCGTGGCCGTGTTCGCTGGCGACAAAAGGCCACGGCATTCTGCCGCCCCCTTCCAGACGGATTTCGACGTCCTGGGGACGATTGCCCCCATTCCAGGTGGCCTCGAAAGCCAGCGGAGAGAGGAACTCCCAGCCCAGGACGAAGTCTGGCGGCCCGGCCAATTGCTGGCCTGCGTGGAGCAGTTGATCGCTCGACACAGGGCGGTATGGGGTGGCAAAGGCAAAAGCCGGTGTGAGTTGAATTTGCATCTGGTCTATCATCAATCTATTCTATCCAATCATTTGTGCCGCGCCAGGGATAGCTCTCGACAATACTCTTCTCATTCAAAAAGGTATAGTTGGGATCAGGCACACACCACTCCCCATACACAGCCGTCAGGTGTTTGTCGTGATCGTCAGGCTTTTGCCACAGACGATCCAGGAAGGTCATTGCCGCCAGACCGTGACTCGGAATACGACAAGCGAATTCAACGGGTCTGTTGTAAAGCCAATAGCAGAATTCATCGCCCTGGCGCACCATTTCGAAAAATTCAAACTTGGCCGACCCTTTGACGAAGACGTACTCGGTGGCATCTCCCTCGTTATTGATCCATCGCTTGGAAGGAACAAAGCCAGCCGCTTTCAGGGCATGGATCGCATTCAGAAAGCGGGCCCGGTGCTCGCGCAGAAAGGCGAAATCGGCGTCACTGACATCGTGAGATAGAATCCTGCCCTCCCGCGCCCAACCGATCAGCAGACCGCCCCACACCCAATAGCGGCAGGCCAGGGGAGTGTCCGCCAGCGTGTCGTGCAAAAGCTGCAAACTCTCCCGAAACCCTCGGATGTGCGCGGATTCGTCTGCTGGCGGGGTAGAAGGCACAGGAGAACTGGCCTGCGTCGATTCCGCATTGGCCCGCGCCCGCCCCCGCTCCTCCCAGCGCAGACTTGCGGGGTGATTGCTCGGCGTAAAAGCATCCATCGCTCCTTCGTGGGGATGGCGGGCGGATTCGGGCGGCAACTGCATATAGTCGCCGTAGTGAAAGCGCAAATAGCCTTCGTAGTCGTTCGGCGCCGGCAGCCAAAGACCCTCGAACACCAGCGCATGCAAAGAGAAAATATGGTCATGTGAAAACTGATAGATATCTCCAAACCCTATGTATCTACTTTCACTGCGCCGGCCTTGCCTGGTACGCAAATTTTTCAGGTCTGCCACCAGCTTGGAAGATGCCAAATCGTAGCGCCAGATGTCCACCATTAGCCCGTTGTGCAGGGGAGTGGATCCGCCATAGGCTCGTTCATAGCCCACATAGCTGCTGTAGCGGTCGCGCAGTTTGTACTGTGGGCGATTTGTATAAAACGGGTCGGTATCCGGTGTCTGCAAGAAGATATCGCGCGGTAGTTCTCCGGCAGCCTCCGCCACAAAACGCTCGAAATCCGAACGCAGCATTGAGATGTCCACATCCCCATCCCAGGGGATGAAGCCTTGATGTCGCACGGCTCCCAGCAGCGTGCCATCGCTGATCCAATAGGGGATGGCGTGGCGGCGGCAGAGATGGTCGAAGATTTTGAGCATACGGATCATCACCAACTGGCACTGGCGCAGGGGCGTCTCGCCCGTCTCCCGCACGTCCGGGAAATAGGCGCGGTAAAAATCTTCGTCTGGGGTTATGTCCACAGGTGGTAATGAAGTCATACCGGTCATCATTCCATCGAAGAAGTTCGACTTTTGGCAAAAGTCGAACTTCTGGTTTGGATGCTCTACTCAGCCTGGCCCGTCTCTTTGGCGCGAATCTGCGGCCAGATCAGCTCCCGAACACGACGTAACTGCGCCTCGTCGTCGATCTCGGACCAGAGCAGATCGTCGATTTTCAGGAGAGGAACTGACACCCGGTCAGCCACGCTTTGCAGGCAGGGTTCATAGCCCCAGTGCAAACTACGTTGAAAATAGGCTTCTGCCGAACCGCGCATGGCCGCCCACAACTCCGCTGAGATTTTCGTAATGCCCACCCACTCACCCACCACATTGGACAAAGCCGCCCGCTCCTTCGAGAAGCGCCGAAACGTAAAGTCGTGCGCAGCCTCTACAAAGTATTCATCGCCGTTGTTGGTAAACCCGGAGATCAACAGCGCGGCTGGCCGTTCGTCCTGCGCCAGGAGTTCCACGGCGCGCCTCTCGTAGACGATATCCCCATCGAGGAGCAAGAAGGAGCCAAGAGGATCCATCTGCGCCAGTAATCCCCGCGCGCAGTAGAGGGAAGCCATACTGCCGGAATCGGCAAAATCCGGGTTGTACACCGTCGAGATGGCCGGATTGCGCGCAGCCAGTTTTTCGTACTCGTATGCCTGGTAGCCAGTGGCAAGAACGATACGCCGGATGCCCACTGTGTGCAGAAGATGAATCGAACGCTCGACCAGCGTGCTTTCTCCAAGCGGCAGTAACCCTTTGGGCGTCCCGCCGTTGTGGCCATGGAGACGGCTGCCCAGCCCGGCGACAAGAATGACTGCGGTTTGGATGGATGGTTCTGCCATCTTCCTCTTAGCCTCAATACGAGTTGCGAGCGAGTAAAATGGCTCGCCACACTGGAGGAAGTTCGACTTTTGGCAAAAGTCGAACTTCTGGTTACACGATGGCGAGAAAAAATCCATCCTGTGACCCGATGAAAAACAGGAGAAATCAACTAAGCTATGCTATGATTGTTCGCGCCGCTTGACAAGGGATTTGCGTACCAAGAGCGTACCGATATCGCACCCAAAACGTATCGGGCGCGGGGAATTCCCCATCACGCCTTACACTTGCAAAACAAACTATGCCAACCTTTCAACTTCATCTCCTGGGTTCCTTCCAATGCACCGGCCCCGACGGTGCAGACATCAAACTGCGTTCGGACAAAGCGCGCGCCCTCCTCAGTTATCTGGTTCTGGAAGCGCCCGGAAAGCCTGTCCGACGCAACCACCTGGCCGGGTTGTTCTGGCCCGGCTATCTGCCTAAAAGCGCCACGCAGAATTTCCGCAATACGCTCTCCAATCTACGCAAAGCCTTGGCGCCTCTGGATATCTTGCGCGCCGATGCCAAAACCGTCACCTTCACCGCCGACCATCCCGATTTCTGGTGTGATGCCCTGGAAGCAGCCCGTCTTTCCGGCCGGCGACCTGGAGAATCCCACGATCCCCCTCTGCTCCAGGGGTTTTATTTGGAAGACTGCCCCCGATTTATGGCCTGGCTGGAAGATCGCCGCGCCGCACTCCAGGCGCAACCGGCGGCCGCGCATCCCCATGCGCCCCAGCAAGAGCCAGTCGGTCTCCTCACACCTGCCGTGCATTGGGGCGATATACCGGCCCCGGTAGAGCTGGTGGGGCGGGAGCCCGAGCTGGCCCAGTTGGCAGAGTGGGGAGCCCAGGGGGCGAAAGTCATCGGCATCTTTGGGATGGGGGGTCAGGGCAAAACTGCGCTGGCCGCCGAGTTTGTGCGCGGCCTGGCGCAGGCTGGGCCGGTCTCTCAAACCACCACCGCCCCGTCTGCCGATCCCTTTGCCTGCATCATCTGGCGCTCGCTGGTCAACGCGCCGCCGTGGCAAAACATTCTGGGAGACTGGGTGGACAGGCTGTCTGAGCATACGATCACCGCCTTGCCCGCCCATTTGGACGATCAACTGGCCCTGCTGATCGAACTGCTGGTGCGGCGGCGCTCTCTGTTGGTGCTGGACAATCTGGAGGGAATTCTGGATACGGGCGAGCGGGCCGGTCGTTTTTGGCCTGGATACGAGGGGTATGAACAGTTGATCCAGCGGCTGGCCCACAGCGATCACCCCAGTTGTCTGCTCATCACCAGCCGGGAACGCCCCCGGGTCTTCGAGCGGCTGACGCAGCTCTTGCCCGGCGTGCGCGCCTTGCGTCTCTCCGGTCTGTCCGTTGCTGCTGGCATCGCAATTCTGCATGAGCAGGAAGTAAGCGCCAGCCATACCGGTCTGGATGTTTTGGCCCAGCTCTATTCGGGCAATCCCCTGGCCCTGCTGTTGGCCGCCCGCACAGTTCACGAGCTTTTTCACGGCGACGTCGCAGCCTTTCTGGCCCAGGATGCCCTCATCTTCGACGATATCCGCGATGTGCTGGATGTCCAGTTTGGCCGTATGACAGTCCTGGAAAAGGATCTGATGTTGTGGCTGTCCATCGAGCGGGAACCCGTGTCCATATCCGTCCTGGCTGCGGACCTCTACCAGCGCCACCCACGCGCAAAACTGGTGGAGGCACTGCGCTCTTTACAAAGACGGCTGCTGGTGGAACCGTATCCCAGGCCGGACGGGACAAACGCCCTGCGCTTTGGGCTGCAAAATGTGGTGTTGGAATATACAACGAACCTGCTGGTTGAGCAGATGGTCGAAGAGATCGAGAGCGAGCGACTGACCCTCTTCCGCAGCCACGCCTTGAAGAAAGCCCAATCCCAGGATTTTGTGCGCGCTGCCCAGGAACGTCTACTGGTCGCAGCCGTGGCCGAGCGCTTGCGCACTCGATGGAGAGAAGTCGGGACGGAAAAAAGGCTGCGCCAGCTTTTGGCCGCTCTGCAGGCTGCTGATACCGGGGGCAGCGGTTACGCGGCGGCCAACTGTTTGCATTTGGCCCTGCGTTTAGGGCTGACCGAACAGCCGTGGGATCTCTCCCGTCTGGAATTACGCCAGGCAGACCTGCGCTCGTCGCTTCTGCCGTCGCTCGATCTGACCGAAACCCATCTGATCTCTTCCCCTGTGCTGGAGCCGGTGGGCTGGCCGGATCGCATCGCGTTCAGCGCCGATGGGCGGCTGTTGGCTATTGCCTCGGCCCAGGGAGAGGTTCGGGTCTGGGACGCCGTCGATCTTCAGCTTGTCTGGTCATCCCCCGTCCAGGGGAATCAGCGGCGCTTCATCGCCTTTAGCCCGGACAGTCGCTTTCTGGCCTGCGCTCGCCCCGATGGCCTCATTCACCTGTGGGATACCCAACAGTGGCAACTGCGCGATCTGCTCCACCTCGGCGAGGAAATTGCCGCGATTGCGTTCCATCCAAACAGCTTGCTCCTGGCCGCTGGCGGCGCGCAGTTGGCGCTCTGGAATCTGGAAAGTGGAGCGCGCAAGAACGTCGCCATTGCGCCCCTGGAAAGTGTGATGTCTATCGTCTTCGATGCAGCGGGCGAACGGATGGCGGTGGCCGGCTATGGGGGTTCGGTTCTCGTTTACAGCACGCGCAGCGACGCAATCGAACTGCGCCTCGGCGAGGAGCTGCCTGTGATCACCCAATTGACCTTCAGTTCCCAGGGCCGTTTCCTGGTGGGCGGCGGGCGATCCGAGGAGCTATTTGTGTGGGAATTGCCCTGCGGCCAGAGACGGAGCAGCCCCGATTTCCACGAGGGTCTGATCTACACACTAGCCTTCCACCCCAAAGAAGAGGTGCTGGCCTATGCCGGGTTGGACAAAGTGATTCGTTTGTGGGATGCCCAGAGCGAGCGGCTGTTGGGCGCGCTGACCGGCCACGAGTATGTCATTTTCTCACTGGCTTTTTCGTCGGATGGCAGCGTCCTGGCCAGCGGCAGCGCGGACCGCACAGTGCGCCTATGGGATTGGCCCAGTGGGCGTTCGCTCTTCACCCTCCCCTGTTACGAAAACGGACTGCGCCATCTTGCGGTCAGCCCAGACGGCGCACTGTTGGCTGCGGCGGGCACAGAAGGAGCCGTTGCGCTCTGGTCTTTGCCCGCCGTCGCGCCGCCGCGCATCCTACGCCAGCACACGGGAGCCATCTTGACGCTGGCCTTCAGCCCGGATCATCGCCTCCTGGCTTCCGCCGGTGTGGACAGTACAATATGCGTTTGGCGTTCGGCCAGCGCAACACTGGCACACAGCCTGCACGGACACACCAAACTGATCGAATCGCTGGCATTTCACCCCGATGGCCGTTATCTGGTCAGCGGCGGCTACGATAAATATCTGCTGCTGTGGGATGTGGAGCAGGGAGAGATTCAGGCGACGCTACCCGTCGAAACACCCATCGGACAGGTGGCGTTTCATCCGCTTGGTTCTATGCTGGCTGCCTGTGGCGATGACCGACGCATCCATCTCTGGCAGATCGGGCCGCAAATGGAGCCATCTTCCCCTGTGGAAATCCTCATCCCCAACGCCGCCAAAGGCCACTGGCTTTCTCTAGCCTTTCACCCTATGGGCAAGTGGCTCGTGTGCGGTTCCCACACAGCGCTGCACTTCATCGATCTGGAATGCGGAACGATCAGCGCTTCGGTGGGCCACGAGGGATTCTGGGTCAGCGCCATTGCCTTCCAGCCCGGCGGAGATCTGTTGGCCTATCGCGGCCCGCGCGCGGAGATACGCCTGTGGGATATCGCAGCGCATGCGCCGGTGGGCACATTGAACGGGCACAGCACGCTTGTCTACTCCGTCGCCTTCAGCCCGGACGGGCGCTACCTGTATAGCTGCGCCACGGATGGGGATGTGCGGGTGTGGGACGTGGCGCGGCGGGAATGCGTACAGGTATTGCGTCCTCCCGGCCCCTATGCGGGGATGAACATCCAGGGCGTGACGGGGATCAGCGCGGCCCAGCGGTCCAGTCTGCTGGCGTTGGGCGCGGTGGAGGGATGATGAGATTGATGACAACACTCACCCCTGCCCCAATCGAAGAGACCCCCCTGCCCGCGGCCATCCGCGCCCGCAACAGCCTACACCTCTCCGGTGCCTTTGGCGCGGGCAAGACCAGCGCGGCCCTGGCGCGCATCCGCTGGCTGCTGGGCCAGGAACGCATCCGGGGCGACGACATTCTGGTGCTGGTGCCCCAGCGCAGCCTGGGCCGCCCCTATACCGAGCAGTTGCGTGGGCCGGAGATTCCCCCCGGCCCCCCCGTGCGGGTGACTACCTACGCGGGTCTGGCCCGGGCCGCCGCGGAACTCTACTGGCCGCTGGTCGCACCCCAGGCCGGTTTCGCCGATCCCCGTCGGGAGCCGACTTTCCTCAATCTGGAAACCTCCCAATACCACATGCAGCGCTTTGTGCAGGCGGCTTTTGACAGGGGCGAGTTCGACGCCATTCGTTTGGAAGCGGGCCGGGTGGTCAGCCAGGTATTGGACAATCTGAACAAAGCCAGTTTACACGGTTTTTCCATCGACGAAGCCTACCAGCGGCTGGAACTGAGCGTGCCCCAGGGCGAGCAGATGGCCGCCCGCCTCAATGTGCTGCAAACGGCCGCACGCATCAGCCGGGAATATCGGGCGCATTGTCTGGCCCAGTCGCTGGTGGATTTCAGCCTCTGGATCGGGCTTTTCAACGAGCAGGTGTTGAACAACGAATGGAGCCGCACCCACCTCTTCCGCTCCCACCGCCATCTGGTGATGGACAACGCCGAGGAGGACACCTTCGCCAGCCACCAACTGGTGCGCCGCTGGCTGCCCCATCTGGAGAGCGCGCTCATCCTCAGCGAC
>JACQGT010000626.1 GCA_016199425.1 Chloroflexota bacterium | reverse complement strand
TTCTACAGCCAGACATCAGCCACGCCGGCGGCATCTTCGAGGGGCGGCTGATTGCGGGGATGGCGGAGAGCTACTACGCGGCGGTTGCGCCCCACTGCCCCTTGGGGCCGATTTCCCTGGCTGCGGGCATCCAACTGGACGCGATAATTCCCAATTTTCTTTGTCAGGAGCAGGTCCATCTGGGCGAGGGCTATCTGAAACAACCCTTCGTCGTCAAGGATGGCTACATCGACCTGCCCACCGCGCCCGGTCTGGGCATTGAGATAGACGAGGAGGCGCTGCAAGAAAAAATGGGTGTTTTCCGCCGCCATCCGGGGTTGTTTCATCCCGATGACGGCGCGGCTATCGACCATTGAAATAGAATCTGATTTTTGACCAAAGGAGAAGAGAAATGAGTCTTAAGCGAAATCTGTCCCGCCGTGAGTTTTTGCGGGCCACTGCCTTCAGTACTGTGGGTTTGGCGCTGGCCGCCTGCGCCGCGCCGGCCGCTCCAGCCAGCGCACCGGCCGCCACTTCCGGCGAATCCGCAGCGGCGGCACCCGCGGCAGCCGAGAAGGTGACCGTCCGCTTCCACGCCCGCATCGGACAGCAGGAGGACACCCTCTATGATATGCAGATACCCAAGTTCATGGAGGAAAACCCCAACATCGAAATTGTGAAGGAATCCTTCCCCGGTGCGGAGTTCAGCACAAAAATTTCTACGATGATGGCAGGCGGCACCCTGGGCGATGTGATTTGGAGCGCGCTGGGCCAATCGAAGATTCAGTTCGCCTACTCTCAGAACCAGATTGCCGCTGTCAACGACCTGGCGGCGTCGGGCGGTGTGGACCTGAGCCAGTGGTATCAGGGCTGTCTGGATGCGATTACTGTAGAAGGAAATCTACTGGGGCTACCCTTCAAGGCCCATCCCGGTCTGGCGATTATCTACTACAACCAGAATATCCTGGACGAGGCCGGTGCAGAGTATCCTACCGAAGCGACGACGATCGCCCAGCAGGTCGAGATTGCCAAAGCAGCCACGAAGAAAGAGGGCGACCGCACTGTACAGTTCGGCTATCTGCCCGGCGTTAGCTGGAAATCCCACGTCTCCCTCTTCCGCGCTTTTGGGACGGAGCTGATCAATGAGGATGGTTCGGTCTGCCAGCTCAATTCGGAGTTGGGGATGCAGGCTATCAACCACCTCTACGATCTCTTCCACACCCATCAGGTGGCGCCTACCCCCGACCAGATGCTGGGCAGCGGCAATGAAATGTGGATCAGCGGCATTTTGGGCCAATTCCAGGGCGGTACGTCCGTCTCGGTGACCGGCGGCTCCATCGGCGACAAATTCGCCTGGATGGTTGCACCCAATGCAGTCGGACCGGGTGGTGTGGGCGGCTCCGACTTCGAGGTGGATGCCTACTGTGTGACCACTGCCACAAAGCACGCGCCGGAAGCCTTCGAGTGGGTACAGTATCTGTGCAGCAAAGACAGCGGTATCCAATTGGGTTTGATCGGCGGCACAGTGGGTGGTCGCCCGGATGTCTACGGCGCGCCAGAACTGCTGGCCTTCCCCTTCCGCGTCGTCTTCCAGGATGTGATGGACAACGCCATGGACAGCCGCATCCTGGATAACTGGCGGCAGGAGGAGGCAGAGAAAACCTTCGCCCAGTTGACGCAGCCCCTGTGGGCCGGCGACGAACAGCCGACCCAGGCCTTCATCGACGGCGTTACCGCGCAGATTCAGGATATTATGGACAAGCCGCGACCGTAGCGTATTGCGTATTCCGTAATTGTTGTGCCGCCGAAACAGGGAACGTGAAACGTGAGAAAGACCGGCGATCTCACGTTTCACGTTTCACCACAGCGCAGAAAAGATACAGGGCAGTCAGTTTACGCAATACGCAATAACGCAATACGAATCCCATCCTGGAAACATCAAAAATCTCTCTTCACACCCAAAGGATCGACAGCGCGATGGCAGCAGCAACAGGTCGCAGTTGGTGGCACTCATCGGCCCAGCGGCGGGAAGCCCTGGAAGGCTATCTCTGGATCAGCCCGTGGGTCATCGGTTTTCTCCTCTTTGCCCTGGGTCCAATGATTGCCTCCCTCTACCTCAGCTTCACTGAGTACAAGATCGGCGGTTCGCCGGTCTGGCTGGGGCTGGAAAATTACATACGGGCCTTCAGCCAGGACAAACTCTTCTGGCCCTCCCTCAATCGCACCGCCTACTTTGCCATTGCGACGGTGGGACTGGGGACGGTTGGCTCCCTGCTGGCTGCGATTCTGCTCAACCAGAATGCCCGGGGCCGCAATTTTTTCCGGGCGCTCTACTATTTGCCTTCGCTCACGCCGGTGGTGGCCCTGGCGATTCTCTGGCAGTGGTTGCTCCAGCCCCAGGTGGGCTTTGTCAACTACGCCCTTTACCAGATGGGCATCGATGGGCCGGGTTGGCTGACTAGCCGCCAGTGGGCCGTGCCATCGCTGATTCTCATCTCCCTGTGGGCGGGTATCGGCGGCGGGCGTATGATTATCTTCCTGGCCGGGTTGCAGGGTGTGCCCCAGGAACTCTACGAGTCCGCGGAACTGGACGGAGCCAGTACTCTCCAACGCTTCTTCAACATCACCCTGCCGATGATATCGCCGGTCATCCTCTTCAACGTGATTCTGGGCGTCATCGGCAGTTTCAGTGTCTTTGCCCTGGCCTACGTAGCGACGGATGGCGGACCCAATTACGCCACCTACTTCTTTGTGCTCCACCTCTACTACAACGCCTTCAGCTATTTCCAGATGGGCTATGCCTCGGCTTTGGCCTGGGTCTTCTTCCTGATTATCTTTATACTCTCCTTCGTGCAGATCAAATTCTCAGACCGTTGGGTCTACTACGAGTTCTCCTAAGATGACTACATCCAAGCAAAGCGCACCCATTTCCTTTGAACGGGAACGCCCCGCGGGCAAGAGTGCGGCCCGCTATATTCTGGGGCGGCGGCTTTCCCGGGTCTGGCTCTATACCCTTCTCATCGTCACCGGGCTTGCCTTTGGTCTGCCTTTCTTTTGGACTATCTCCAGCTCACTGAAGTCCATTACGGAAATCTATATCTTTCCGCCTACGATGTGGCCGGCAGAGATTCGCTGGAAGAACTATGCGGATGTCTTTACGATTGCCCCGTTTGCGCGCTTCATTTGGAATACGGTGATTGTGACTTTGCTGGCAATGCTAGGACAGATTCTCTCCGCCGCAGTTGTGGCCTTTGGCTTTACCCGTTTCCGTTTTCCTGGCCGAGAGTCACTCTTCGTTCTCGTCCTCAGCACAATCATGCTGCCCTGGCAGGTGACAATTGTGCCCCAATTTCTGCTCTTCCGTTATCTGGGTTGGATCAATACCTATTGGCCGCTGATCATCCCTTCCTACTTTGGGGGCGGTGCGTTTTACATCTTTCTGCTGCGCCAGTTCTTCCTCACTATTCCCAAAGACCTGGACGAGGCGGCCAAGCTGGACGGGGCTTCGAATTTCCGTATCTTCTGGAATATCGTATTGCCCCTCTCCAAAGCGGCTCTGGCCACGGTTGCCATCTTTTCCTTCATCGGCCACTGGAACGAGTTTTTTGCGCCGCTCATCTATCTCAACTCTACCGACAAATTCACCATCTCCATTGGCCTGCGCTACTTCGTCTCTAACCCCTTCGAGAGCGACGAACCCCGCGAAGCCATTCTGATGGCCGCGTCCCTCATCACGGCTCTGCCGGTACTCATTCTCTTTTTTGTAGCCCAGAAGTATTTTGTCCAGGGCATCGTGACAACCGGACTCAAAGGATAACGAAATGCAACTGCTGATCTTCGATGATTACAAACTGGGCGTCCTGCTCAATGGCGCTGTCCACGACGCCTCCGCATCCGTAGCCGGGCTGGGTTTTCACACGCCCCAGGAGATGATGCAGATGCTCATCACCGGCTGGGCGCAGATGGAAGCGCGGGTGGCAGAAGCCGCGGCCAACGCGCCTGGCGTTCCGTTGGCCTCTGTGGCCTGTCACCCGCCTATGCCCCGGCCTGGTCAGTTGGTCTGTCTGGCCGGCAACTATCTGGAACCCCAGAAGCCGGAGCGGGGACTCTTCAACGCCTTTCTCAAATCGCCCAACAGCCTCGTCGGCCACGGCGGGACGGTGACTCTGCCCGACACCGAAGCGACTGTCTTTCATTTCGAGCCGGAACTGGCTCTGGTGATGGGCAAACCCGCCAGCCACCTCGCGGCGGAAGATGCGCTGGATTGCGTCTTTGGCTACACCCAGTTTATGGACGTGTCGGCCCGGGGGCTGCCCGGCGGCTTTTTCTTGGGCAAGTCCTGGCATACTTTTGGCCCGATGGGGCCGGTCTTGACCACACGGGATACGGTCGCCAATGCCAACGATCTCTCCATCCGGCTTTGGGTCAACGATCAGTTGCATCACGACCTCTCGACGCGGGATATGGACCGCCACATCCCCGAACTGCTGGCCGAAGTGACAAAAGTGCTGCCTTTGGAAGCGGGGGATGTGGTCTCCACGGGAACCCATCACTTCGGCCTGACACCCGTGCAGAACGGTGACAGTGTGCGTCTGCACATCGACGGGCTGGGGCCGGCGCTGGTCGTGCGCTGCGCCGATTCCCTGAAGCGCACCTGGCCCAGATAGCCGTAGGTCGGACTGTCAGTCCGACCTACAATCTTATTCCCGCCGCAGCGCATACAATATCTCCGCCGTCAGCGGATTCTCTCCCCGCTGCACGGCGCTGAGCCACTCTTCCACCTGCGCTCTCAAGACGAGATAGGGGCTGTGGGCGGGCTGCTGATCCAGCCAGACCAGAAACGCGGCCAAATCGTCCGTTGCCAGCGCGAAAGAGGCTTGCTGGATGTGGGCCATGCCCCGGCTGTGCAATGCCTCTTGCGCGCCCAACCCAATGGCTCTATCACACACAGGCAAGGCGGCCTGCGCTTCCTCATCCAGCACATAGCCCCAGCAGAGCGCGCTGTATCCATTCGCAAATTCGGGGGCCAGCTCAATGGTGCGCTGCAGGTCGCTTTCCCACAGCTCCCGCCGCGCCTGGCGGATAGCCAGCAGCCCCCGGTTGTAGAAGGCCATTGTCCGCTGATCGTCCCGCTCGATGACATACGTAAAATCCCGCGTAGCCGCGGCCTCGTCCCCCTCCCCGCGGCGGTAGAGATAGGCCACACCCCGCCCAATGCGTGCGGCCAGAAAGCCGGGGCTACGCTGGATGGTGCTGTCAAAGTCACCGAGTGCCCGCTCCCAGTCACCCGCACCCTGGCGCTCCAGATAGACCAGCCCCCGGTTGTAGCGGGCCAGGAGATGGTCCGGAGCCAAAGCGAGTAGTTCGCTGTAGTACGCAATGGCCTTTTCTGCCTGGGGATCGTCGCCCAGTTGGTGGACCAGCCCCAGGCGAAAGAGAAGGGCTGCGCGCGCGTCCCGCTCCTGGGGTGGGGTGGCGTTGGCTCGGATCAGCACGGCGCGGGCCTGGGCATAATCGCCGTTATCGGCGTAGAATGCGCCCAGAGTGAGGAGCGCCAGATAGCGAATTTCCTGGGGCAGCCCGCTGTTGATGGTGGCGAAGAGATCGCCCGGCGAGGCCACAAGAGATTCCAGCGCCGGGGGTGGCGTGGCTGCGTCTCCCTGGGCAAAGCGGGCCAGCACGCGACCGCTGTCGTACTCGCCCCAGATGACCATCCAGGCCACAGAGCGGGAGAGCACGGCCTGGGCCTCGGCCTCGGAACGGATTGGCTGCGGCCAGACGGCCACCCGCACCCCGGCCAGTTTTGCCGCTTCAATCTCCTGGCGCAGGGGATCGGCGATGCGTCCTGCTACGTTGAAGCCGATTTCCCCGCCGGTGAAGTTGGTGAACTGGCCGACGATGACGAGGGTTTCACCGGGAACGGCCACGGGCAGGGGCGTGCGGGGTATCAGCCAAAGGCTGGCAATCAGCGCCAACAGCAGCAATGCGCTCAGCCCAAGCCCAAGCAGTCTGGTTCTTGACAACCCGGCCTCCGCGCTGGGCGGACGGCGCGGTTCGTCGTCTGGGGGCGGAAACGCATCGGGCAAACGAGCGCGCAGCGGCGATTCCGCCGCCGAACCCTCTGCGCTGGCTGTCGTCTCGCTGGTATGGGCCACATCCCCCTCCGGGTAGAAACCCGCCGCGATCAGCAGTTCGTCGGTCTCGGCGGTGGAGAGCCGCAGCTTCTTGCCGACGGCCAGGACATCTTCCCGGCTGCGCGGGCGGGCGACAGTCCCCTCTTTCCAGCGGAAGATCGTCTGTCTGCGTACACCCACGGCCCGGGCCAGCTCGGCATCGCTGATGCCAGTCCGTTCGGTGTACAGGTTGAGGAGATCGGAAAAAGATCGCATAGAACGGTTGCGCTCTCCTGTGAAAGATGAAAACTCAGATTACGCAGAGACTGCGGATGTACGCGGATCAAATCCGTGAATTCTGCAATCCGTGTTCTCATTTTCAGTGAGTCATCGTTTTGAATGATACGTCCCATCGAGCGGATTTGCAATGGTGGAGCAGTTAGGATGCACCGTCGTTTTTTTCGTTTGCTACAGCGAACGTCTGAGGGTGAAACCATCAGTTTGGCGTGGGCATCTGTGCCCGTGCTTCTGCTCATCGGGGCCGAGTTGGCCGGTCTGGCGCTGGCCTCCACCCAGATGGAGCTTGGGATCACCCGCTTCTCTGCTGGCGTCGCGTTGACAGTGGCCGCCAGCGGACTGCTGATGCCTTTTCTGCGTCCGGGCAGCGCCACCCGGCTGGCAGCGATTCTCGCCGTGCTTCTAGCCGGGCTGTTGGTTGTCCCTTTTGAGATTGGATCCATCAATCTGGAACCGCCCGGTTCCCTGCTCCTACATTTGCCGCCCCACGCTCTGTTGCGTTATCTCAATGGCACGCTTGCCATCCCAGTGGGTTTGCATCTGGCTTCCCGTTTTCCACCCCGCAGCCCGGCTGCCCTTGCTTCCACGCCAACCGACAGCCAACTATTGGGCATCTATCTCATTTCGTCTGTGCTATCGTTGGGGGTACTGGCAACGCCCCGAGGTTGGGTGCGGCCAGCGGTGGGAATCCCGATGATCGGCTGGATGCTCTTTTTGCTGGTGCTGGCCCACATCCAATTGCTCCGTGTGAGCCGGGAGCCGGACCCGGTCTGGCTGCGCTCGGCCCACCAGGCCCGGCTGCTCCTCTTTGGCTTTCTCCTGGCCGAAGCACCCCTGCTCCTGCGTCTTCTCTTCTTTGGCATGGGTTGGCCGGATGCGATCCCCTACGACATCGCTCTGGGGTTTCAGGTCTTTGTCCCCCTCACCGTTGCCTATGCCATCCAACGCCACGATCTCTTCGGGATCGATGCTGCGCTGCGTCGCGCCCTGGCCTACTCCGGCGTCAGCGCGGTCTTGCTCGGCGTCTATTTTGGGCTGACCGATTTTCTCAGTCGGATTCTTGTCCAGCTTGTGCCCCAATTCCAGACTGCGGCCATTCTGCTCGCGCTGGTTGTTGCGGCCCTGGCCTTTCGTCCGCTCTACTCGCTTTTGCTGCGCTTTGTGGATCGGATTTTCTATCCCGAACGGTTGCGCTTTGCCCAGGTGATCGCAGACACTCGTCAGCGTCTCCAACAGGTGATGACCCGCCGCCAGGTCGTTGGCTTGCTCGTGGACGATCTGCCCGTGGCGTTGGAAAGCGAATGGGCTAATCTCGTCCTGGCTCCGGCCCAGGATATACCCGGCCACACGGAATCCTTGCCCGCCTGGAATGGGCGGCTGGAAGTGGGCGAGCGGGTGCTGGGGCGCTATTGGCTCGGTTCCCGGCGCAGCGGGCTGGCCTTTGACCCCGCGGAGCAGGCCCAGTTGCAGGCGGTCGTTTCCCAAGCCGCCCTGGCAATGGCCTATGGCGAGACGCTGGAAGAATTGAACGCTCTCAACCAGAACTTGGCGGAGCAGGTCGCCATCCAAACAGCGCAGGTGTTGGACCAGCAGCGCGCCCTGGCTGTGGCCGAAGAACGCCAGCGTCTGGCCCGTGACCTGCACGACTCTGTCACCCAAACCCTTTTCAGCATCAGTCTGGGCAGCCGGGCGTTGGGCAAGCTCGTCCACCGCAACCCGGACGCGGCGGTGCAGGGACTGGCGGAGCAGGAAGCCGCGGCCCAGCAGGCGTTGACCGAGATGCGTGTCCTGCTGGCCCAGTTGCGTGTACCCCTGCTCCCCGACGGCGACCTGGCCCATTCCCTGCGCGTCCACTGCGCGCACTTGGCTGCAAGCGGACTGACTGTTCACTTCGACGCTCCCGCTCATCTGCTTCTGCCGCCGGAAGTGGCCGAGGAGCTGCTGTACATTGCCAAAGAAGCGTTGCACAATGTGCTGAAGTATGCAGGCGTGGCCGAGGCCGACTGTCGGCTGGCCCAGGAAAACGGCGAGTTGCTGCTCGTCGTCGCCGACGGGGGCCGGGGTTTTGCGCCGGGCGAGGCGATCCCCGCGCCGGGTCACGGCCTGGGTCTACACTCGATGCGCGAACGGGTGCAGAAGATCGGCGGTACACTGGAGATTCTCTCTGCGCCGGGGCAAGGCACGACTGTGCGCGTGAGAATGTAACGCAAGCTGTCAACTTGCGCAACACACGAAAGGAGAACCGATGATCCGCGTTGCCATTGCTGACGATCACGAAATTGTGCGCCGGGGTCTGCGTATGACGATTCTGGGCGAGGAGGATATGCAACTGGTGGGCGAGGCGACGAATGGCCACGAAGCCGTATTGCTGGCCGCTGCCCAGAAGCCGGATGTGCTGCTGCTG
>JACQGT010000641.1 GCA_016199425.1 Chloroflexota bacterium | reverse complement strand
TCTGCGGTTTCTGCGCAAATCTGCGTCCGAGTTTCATTTTCACCCCAATTGATTGTAGCCGAAAATGGGCGAAGATGCACCTGCCCAAAAGACCGCCCGCTTTTGCCCACTGGCAAAAAGCAACCGGGCCGGGTAGAATGGCAGTGTTCATTCCTCAACCAGCGCAATTTCTTCCATTTGCGTTGGTTTTATCCGTGTTCATCCGTTTCATCCGTCTTTATCCGTGGCCTTATTTTTGCACAGGAGATTCTACCGATGGCAGACCGACAATTGCAGGGCAAAGTGGCGTGGGTGACGGGTTCGTCGAGAGGCATTGGCCGGGTGATCGCCTCCCATCTGGCCGGGTTGGGCGCGCAGGTGGTGGTCCACGGCACGTCCCCCACCTCCACCCGGGCCTTTGGCGAGGCAGAATCGTTGCAGGCCGTGGCCGACGCCATTGCCGCGGAGCAGGGCACGGATGTGCTGGCCGTGTACGGCGATCTGACCGACCCGGTGGTGGTCAGTGGACTGGTCGGGCAGGTTCGCGCGCATTTTGGCCGCATCGACATTCTGATCAACAACGCGGGGGGTGACATCGGAGCGCAGGGGGTGTTGGGCGAAGGCGGCGGCAAGCCGCTCCACAACGACGCCATCGAAGTTTCGCTGGAAGACATCCGCACCCTCATCGACCGCAATCTGATGACCTGCATATTCGTCTGCCGGGAGGTTGCGCCGGAGATGATGGCGCGCAAGGCAGGACGGATCGTCAATATCGGCAGTGTCGGCGGGCTGGTGGGGCGGAGTCAAGGGGTCATTTACGCCACGGCCAAAGCCGCCGTACACGAGTATTCCCGCTGTCTGGCCGACCAACTGCGCCCCCACAATGTGACGGTCAACGTCGTCGCGCCGGGTGGCATTGTCACTCCCCGCTTTCTCGCTACCCGCTCGGTGGACCAGAGCAAAATCCAGGAGGGAGGCACGCTTCTTCGCTACGGCTGGCCGGAAGAGATCGCGGCGACGGTGGCTTTTCTGGCTTCGGACGGCGCGTCGTACATCTCCGGCCAGGTGCTGCGCGTGGACGGCGGTATGCAGTTGTGGCCGGCGTAAGAAGCTGACGACCGACCGCGGACGACAGACGACAAAGTGTTGCATACCCCGGGCGGTCAGCGGTCAGCCGTCCTCTCCCCCAGCACCTCTTCCAGCATCACCAGCGCATCCCACATGGCCGGGAAGCCAGCGTAGACCGCCACCTGAAAGAGCGCCTCGCAGATATCTTCCGCGGTTGCGCCGTTGTTCAGCGCCATCTGGAAGTTGAGACGCAGCGCGTTGACCCGCCCCAACGCGGCCAGGGTGCAGATGCTGCACAGGGAGCGGGTCTTCAGGTCAAGTCCGGGCCGCGCCCAGATGCGTCCGCCCACAACGGAGACGACTTCTGTCTCGAAGTCCGGATAGACCGCGGCGAAACGGGCCAGCAGCGCGTCGATGCGCTCTTCGCCCACCATCTGCCGGAACTGCGCGTAGCCTCGTTCGTAGTCGGTCATGCGGTCCTCCCGTGAGATTGAGCCAACCAATGAACCAATCAACCGTTGATTGGTTCATTGGTTGACTGGTTCATTTGGACGCTTTGAGACGTTGCAACAATTCGTCGTTATTTTTGGTCTGGTCCAGCAATTTGAGCAGACCATTCATCGCAGCCTTTGCATTTCCGCTTGCCAGCCAACGGCGCAGGGTGGCAAGCCGGGCTATCTCATCGGCGCTGTAGAGCAAATGCTCTTTGCGCGTGCTGCTGGCCTGGATGTTGATGGCTGGGAAGATGCGCGCCTCGGCCAGCTCCCGGTCCAGGACAATCTCGCTGTTGCCCGTACTTTTGAACTCTTCGTAGACGTAATCGTCCATGCGCGAGCCAGTCTCGATCAGCGCGGTGGCGATGACAGTCACCGAACCGCCCTTTTCGACGTTGCGGGCCAGGCCAAAGAAGCGCCGGGGCAGATCAATCGCTTGAGCGTCGATGCCACCAGAGAGGGTGCGCCCGCTGCCCGCGCCGTGCAGGTTGAAAGCCCGCACCAGCCGGGTGATGCTGTCCACCAGAACTACCACATCCCGGCCACACTCTAACTCGCAGCGCACGTGGGCCATCGTCAGCTCGGCCAGGGCTGTGTGGGCGGCGATGCCCTGGTCGTTGGAGCTGGCCAGCACTTCGGCCTGTACAGCCCGGCGAAAGTGTGTGACCTCTTCCGGGCGCTCGTCGATGAGCAGCAGAATGATGCGGGTCTCCGGTTGCTCAGCGTGGATGGCATTGGCGATCTCCTCCAAAATTTGCGTCTTGCCCGCCTGGGGTGGCGCCACAATCAGCCCGCGGGTGCCTTTGCCGATGGGCGCGATCAGTTCTACGATCCGCATCGTCGGGTTGCCGCCCTCACCCACGCGAAAGCGCTGGTTGGGGTCGATGGCAATCAGCCGGTCGAAGGGCGTGCGCGCTTTGAAGGCTTCCGGCGACAGAGCGCAGACAGATTCGACGCTTGCCAGTTCCGGCCCCTTTTTGCCAGCGCGCGCAGTGCCCGTGACAGTCGCACCGTTGACCAGTCCAAATTCCTGGATGGTTTTGGCCGAGACGGCCGGGTCATCCGGGCCGGGCTGGAAGGAAAATTCCGGGTTGCGTAAAAACCCGCCCTGGCGGGGTTTGGTCTGTAGAACACCGCTGACTGTTGAGGACATTGGGGGGGAACCGTTTCTTGGAAAGGGAAAAAGTTCGACTTTTGTAACTGTTCATGACTAGCGCCGGTTGAGCGGTGTCCTGAGCCTGTCGAAGGGTAGGCTGGGGCAGTAT
>JACQGT010000609.1 GCA_016199425.1 Chloroflexota bacterium | reverse complement strand
TGAGTGTTTCGTAACTTAGCATATTCCCTCTCTTTCGCTCTTTCCGTGGGGTACCTTATGCCAGTATACCCTGCTCACTGCTATTGCCGTCACCGGGCCGGATGTGGTGAAGACGGTGACCCGTACCTTATGCCAGTATACCCTGCTCACTGCTATTGCCGATAATGTCTATTGACTTCGCGCTGCTTCATCATTTCCTCCTTCATAGTCAGCCATTCAAGCGCGGACACAGATGAGCGCTGATTTGTGATGCAATCACATCACAAATCAGCGCTCATCAATTCAAATCATAAAAATCTGCGTCCCCATCTACCCCTTCAGGCCGGTTGTCGCGATCCCTTCGACAAAGTAGCGTTGCCCGACGAAGAAGAGGATCAGACAGGGCAGAGCCACCATCAGCGCCGCGGCCATCAGCAGGTGGTCTTGGGGGCGGGAGACGACCGCGGAGCCACCGGCAAAGGTACTTTGCAGATAGCGCAGACCGACAGCGACGGTGTATTTGCTCTCCGTATTGAGGAAGATCAGCGGCCCCAGGAAGTTGTTCCAGTTGCCGATGAAGCCCAGGGTTGCCAGAGTCGCCAGGGCAGGTTTGCTGAGGGGAAGAATAATCTGCCAGAGGATGCGCCAACTGCTGGCCCCGTCGATACGGGCCGCTTCGTCCAGATCGTAGGGGATGCTGAGCATAAATTGGCGCATCAAAAAGATGTTAAAAGCGCCGCCGCCAAACCAGGCGGGCACAATCAGGGGATAGTAAGTGTCGATCCAGTTGAATTTCCCAAAGAGCAGGTAGGTGGGGATCAGCGTCACCTCCACCGGCAGCATCAGCGTCCCCAGAGTCACGAAGAAAAAGGCATCCCGTCCGGGAAAACGAAAGCGGGAGAAACCGTAGGCAACAATGGCCGAAGAGAGGGTGCCACCCACCAATGCCCACGTAGTTACCCATGTAGTATTGAGCAGCCAGCGGCCAAAGGGCACTGTCGTCCAAACTTCTGAATAGTTCTTGACAAACTGGGTTGACTCCGGCCAGAAGGTGGGTGGGTAACGGTAGAGTTCGGAGATGGTCTTGCCAGAACTGACGACTGTCCAGAAAAAAGGCATCATCGAGGCGATGGCACCAACAGTGATGATCAGGTAAAGCAGACTCACTTTGCTGATCTGCGTGACCATCCACGAGCGGGTATGGCGCTGCCCAGGCTTGCGACCCACGACTTGTTGTGACATGACTAGCGCTCCCCGGCGTAGAAGACCCAGCGACCTGACAGGCGAAACTGGACAATTGTCAACAAGAAGATAAGAACGAGGAAGACCCAGGCCAAGGCCGAAGCATAGCCCATATCAAAGCTGGTAAAGGCGTTCTGGTAGATGTGGAGCGAGATAAACCAGGTGGCCCGGGCCGGCCCGCCCGCGGTGGCGACGAAAGCGATGTCAAAGGTGCGCAGGGCAAAGATGATGCCCAGCACCAGATTGAAGAAGACCGTAGGTGTGATCATGGGCAAGGTAATGTTCCAGAACTTGGCCCAGGTGCCGGCCCCATCGATTTCGGCTGCTTCCAGCATCTCGGTGGGTACGTCCTGCAACCCCGCCAGAAAGATGATCATACGGGAGCCGCCCACACTGGCCCATAGCCCCATCAGCACCAAAGCCGGGATGGCCCAGGTGGTGCTGGAGAGCCAGCCGGGACCGGTAATGCCGATCTTGCCCAACAGAAAGTTGACCAGACCCACGTCTGGATTGAGCATCCAGCGCCAAAGCAGAGCCGCGGCGACAATAGGGGTAAGTGTAGGCAAGAAGTACATCGTGCGCCATACGGTTGTCCCGATCAGCTTCTGGTTGAGCAAAATGGCGACAATCAGGGAGCCAATCATTGCGATAGGCACGCTCGCCAGTGCGAAATAGAAGGTGCGCCCTATGGACGGCAGAAAGAGGGGATCGTTTGTGAAGGCAAAGATATAGTTTTCGAGTCCGATGAACCTGGCTGGACGCAACACGTTATATTTGGTAAAACTCAGGTACAACGAAGCCAACAACGGGCCAGCAATAAAGACTGCAAATCCGATAATCCAGGGTGAAATGTAAAATATCCCCTCCAGCGCTTCACGACGGCGTACTTTTGACATCTTGACGCGCTGTCTGGACATGGGCAAAGTGGCCGGCAGCACCTGGGAGGAATTCGTGGTTGTCATGGACCTCTCTCAATATCTGCATGTGACGAATCGCGTGTGACCAGACGCTTAAGTACGATTCCGGGAATCGGCCACAGGTTCTCCGGGTTTCCCCATCATCCCCTGGCCGATTCCGGAATCAATTACTTAGGCAGCTTCCTTGTCCAACACAGCCTGGCAGAGGGCCTGGATTTCCAGGGCCGTCTCTTCTGGCTGCTTCTCGCCCAATTCCATGGCATCGTATGCCTGGGCAAAGGCTTGATCGAACTCGTCGCCGCGATAGTTCGCCACCAAGTAATCGGGTTCGATGGCTTCCATAATCGGGCGCAGCTTGGCGTAGGTTGGGATCGCATCGTAGACCCGCTGATCCGCCCAGACATCGGCACGGGCAATCGGGCCTTTCTGCCCCTGCACCAGAGCCTGAACATTCATCTCCTTGCCGCAGAACCAGGCCAGACTGGTGAAGGCCGCATCGGGGTTCTTGCTGGAAGTGGTCAATCCGAAGACATGCTCATTGAGCATACTGCGGCGCTGGTCACCCTTGTTCACGACCGGCGTCAACACAAAGTCGATCTCGAAGTCTGTGAATGTGGCGGGATAGATCTGAATGCGGAAGGGCCAGATATCCACAGCCAGCACCCTTTGACCGCCAAACAGTTCGGGTGCATTGATGGCACCGGCTGCCGGCGACGGGGATACTTTCCAGGTGTTCATCAAGTCGTAGCTGAATTTGAGGGCCTTGACGAAGCTCTCCTGGCTATCCAGGAAGGTGGCCTGGGTGCCCTCCTCGTTCACCGGCTCCACACCGTGCTGGCGATAGAAGGGACCGCCGCCAAAGGCGCTGTTGCCCCGGTCGGCTCGGTAATAGCCAAAGACATCGGCAGTTGTGCCCTTCTGCGCCCATTCGGCCAGCTCGTCAAAGGTCCAGTCATCTGTTGGCTCGGCCAGACCCATCTCGCCCACTTTGGTTTTGTTGTAGGCGATCACAGGCACGATGGGTTCAGAGATGTAGGACATCCAGTAGGTCTTGCCACCGAAACTGTTGGCACCGATAGCGCCGCCGAGGAAGTTGTCTTCCAATTTGTAGCCAACGCCATCGGCATAGGGGCGCAGGTCCTGCACGATGTCATAGCTCTCGCCCCAGGCGATGTGGCTGCGGTGGCGCGGCGGGTACCAGACCAGATC
>JACQGT010000063.1 GCA_016199425.1 Chloroflexota bacterium | reverse complement strand
CGGCTGATCGACGCGGGGGCAACGCTGCTGACCGACACGGAAACCTACGAAAATCGGCGTATCGAATTGGGCCGTCCTGCGCCGGGCGCGGAACTGACCGGCGAGTACAACCCCCTGGAAGCGGGGCTGGCCTGGGCCGTGGCCGACAACAAAGGCTGCTACACCGGCCAGGAGATCATCGCCCGCCAGATCACCTATGACAAAGTGACGAAGACGCTCGTGGGGCTGCGCAGCGACGCGCCCTTGCCCGTGGGCGCGGAGGTGACAGCCAACGGGCGCGCAGTCGGTGTAGTTACCAGCAGCGGTTTCAGCCCCGCGCTGGGTGGTCCGCTGGCGCTGGCGGTGGTCAAACGGCCTTTTAATGCAGCGGAAACCGATGTCGTTGTTAACGGTCAAGAAGCACGGATTGTACAATTTCCCGTTGCGCAAGGATAAATAGACAGGATGGATATCAAAATTGTGGATTGGGCCGAATATATTCATTCAGACCCCAATATTCTTGTGGGAAAACCGGTGGTAAAGGGCACCCGGCTATCTGTCGAGTTTCTATTGCGTCTTTTTGCCGCTGGGTGGACAGAGTCTCAGGTTTTGGAGAATTACCCGGGGCTTTCTCGTCAATCGTTGCGTGCTGTCTTTGCTTTTGCTGCAGAAACGGCTCGCGAGGATGAATTTTTTGTGTTGTCGAGGGCCGCATAGATGCGATTTTTGGCAAACGAGAACTTTCCATTGCTGAGCGTTGGATTGTAAGAAGGCGGTACAAAATCCGAATGATCGACTTCTCCACTGCCGTCTGGCGGCTCATTCTCGAAGATGACCCCCGCTCCGGCGCGGCCAATATGGCCGTGGATGAGGCGCTGGCGGAGTCGGTGGCCGCGGGCGCCGCGCCGCCCACCCTCCGTTTCTACCGCTGGCAACCGGCCACAGTGAGCCTGGGCCGTCACCAGTCCGTGGCCGATGTGGACGCCGAGAAGATCGCCGAACGGGGCTACGATCTGGTGCGCCGCACCACCGGCGGGCGGGCCATCCTGCACACGGACGAACTGACCTATTGCGTGGCCGCGCCCGCCGATGAGCCGCGCATGGCTGGCGGTGTGATGGACGCCTATCTGCTGATGAGCAACGGGCTGCTGGCCGGGCTGGAAGGGCTGGGGCTGGCCGCGCAGAAGGCAGCCGGGGATGTGCGGGCGGGGCCGGATGTCTCGGCGGCCTGCTTTGAAGTACCCAGCGCCTACGAGATTACTGCCAGCGGGCGCAAGCTGATGGGCAGCGCGCAGAGCCGACGCAAGGGCTACGTCCTCCAGCACGGCAGTCTGCCTCTGGTGGGCGACATCACCCGTCTGGTGGACGTGCTTGCCCTGCCCGCCGAGGAAGCCGTAGCGCTACGTTCCCACCTGGCCGCCCGCGCCTGCACGCTGGCCCAGGCCCTGGGCGTGGCCGAGGATTCGCCTCTGCTGGCTTTCCGCCGGGTGGCCGAGTCTATGGCCGTCGGGCTGGCCCAGACGCTGAATCTCACCTGGCAACGGGGTCATCTTACTGCGGCGGAGAACCGACGGGCGGCTGAATTGATCCGCACCCGCTATGCAGACCCGGCGTGGACCAGCCACCGCTAAGTGCTTTTCAAGAACAAATTCCCGTTTTAGTCATCAGTGATCACTGCTTACTGTTCACTGATCACTGATGACTGACCACTTGTGCGCCGCGATGCCACCAAAAACTTCTCTCGCTCTCCTGCCCACCGAAAGCCAAAACCCAGCCAGCGCCGAGATGGATAGCCTTTCGGCCCTGGAGTTTGCCCGGCTGATGAACAGCCTGGACGCGGCCGTACCTCTGGCCGTGGCCGAAGCGCTGCCCCAGATCGCCCAGGCCATCGACACAATCGCCGGCTGTTTGGCCGCGGGCGGGCGGCTCTTTTACCTGGGCGCGGGGAGCAGCGGACGGTTGGGCGTGTTGGACGCCGCCGAGCTTGTGCCCACCTTCAGCCTGCCGCCGGAGCGGGCCGTGGCGCTGATCGCCGGGGGGGAAACGGCCATCACCCGCTCTGTGGAAGGCGCGGAGGATTCGGCGGAACAGGGCCGGGCCGATTTGGAGAGCCATTCCTTTGGCCGGAACGACGTGCTGGTGGGCATTGCGGCCAGCGGCGGCACACCCTACGTCATCGGCGGATTGGAGTACGCCCGGCAGGTGGGCGCGCCGACCATCGCGGTTGTCTGCAATCCCGGCTCAACCGTAGCCTCAGCCGCAGACATCCCCATCGAAGTCGTGACCGGACCGGAGATTCTCACCGGCTCCACCCGCCTAAAGGCAGGCACGGCCCAGAAACTTATACTGAATATGCTGAGTACGGGTGCGATGGTGCGTCTGGGCAAAGTCTATGGCAATCTGATGGTGGACGTGCAGCCGACAAATGCCAAATTGCGGGAGCGGGCCGTGGGGATTGTAGAGCGGATCACCGGTGCGGGGCGGGCGGAAGCCGAGGCGCTGTTGGATGGCGCGGGCTGGCGGGTGAAGACGGCGGTAGTGATGGGGCTGGCCCGGGTGGACGCAGACGAAGCCCAGAGCCGTCTGGACGGCGCAGACGGTCACGTCCACCGGGCGTTGGGAGGGGTGCCGTAGGGGCGCTGCTTGCTGCGCCCGGCT
>JACQGT010000615.1 GCA_016199425.1 Chloroflexota bacterium | reverse complement strand
GATATTGGGTATTGGATATTGGGCAGTGGGTGACTCCACTGCTCTGGTTTCTTTGACTCTACTGCAAAGAGCCAAAGAGTACACCGCGGAGCGTCCCGTAGAGCCGCCCCGGCTCTACGGGACGCTCCGCGGTGAAATTCCCCTTTTTGCGGTAGACTCTTCTATGATTGTAAGGCGTGAAACGTGAAACGTGAAATCGATCCCCGCCCTCACGTTTCACATTTCACGTTTCACGCGGCCGCCCTCCTCCTCTACACCCTCCTCACCGCTGTAATGACCTGGCCGCTGGCCCTGCATCTCACCTCCGCCATCCCCGGCGACAGCTTCGACGGGTGGCAGAATTTTTGGAATCTCTGGTGGGTCAAACTGGCCCTGGTGGACCGCCAACAGACCCCCTTTGTCACGGATCTGCTCTATGCGCCCACAGGCGTGGGATTCTACTTCCACACCCTCAACCCCTTCAACGGGCTGGCGACTCTGCCTGTGCAACTTGTAGGCGGCCTCTACGCCGCCTACAACGCAGTCGTCTTTCTCTCCTGGGTGCTGGGCGGCTACGGCGTCTTTCTGCTCACGCTGTGGGTGCTCAGAGGGAGATTAGAGATTAGAGATTGGAGATCGGATGCGCAATCTCCAATCTCCAATCTCCAATCGACACTCTCCAATCGACAGTCTCCAGTCGCCTACGCTCCCGCCTTCGTCGCCGGACTGATCTTCACCTTCGCTCCCTTCCACATGGCCCACCTCCTGGGCCATATGCAGGTGATGAGCCTGGAGTGGATGCCCTTCTACGTCCTCTACCTGCTGCGCGCCTCCCAGCGCCAGCGCAGCGGCCAGCCCTGGCTGCGCGACAGCTTTCTGGCGGGTTTATTCCTGGTTCTCGTCGGTCTGTGCGACTGGTATTTTGTGCTGTACTTGTTCCTGTTCACGGCTCTCTATTTGGTATTGGAGATTGGAGATTGGAGATTGACGACTGGGCACGTCATCTCCAATCTCCAATCTCTAATCTCCAATCTCCTGCCTGCCATCATCGCCGGCGCGCTCTTTTGCTTTGTCCTCAGCCCCATCCTCCTCCCAATGATTTCCGAAGCCCTGCGCTTCAGCTTTATGCAGCGCCCAGCCAGCGATCTCTACATTTTGAGCGCAGCCGCGGCAGATTTCTTCGTGCCAAACCGGCTGCACACCCTCTTCCGTCCGCAGAGTTTCACCTGGCCGGGCAATCAGATCGCGCCGGTCAGCGAACGCACGATTGCCATCGGCTACACGGCCCTGCTGCTTGCCGGGCTGGGCGCGCTCTGGGCCTGGCGACGCAGCCGCTTCTGGCTGTCTGTGGCAGCCTTCTTCTTCCTGCTGGCTCTCGGCCCGGCCCTGCATCTGACTAGCATCACCGCCGCCGACATCCCCGCGGGCGACCCCGGCCCCACCAGCACCCTCTACGGCGTGCTGGTGGAGTGGGTTCCCTTTATGCGCATCAGCCGCAGCGTCAGCCGCTTTGCGGTGATGGTGCAATTGGCGTTGTCCGTGGCCGCCGGGGTCGGTTTGTACGAACTGCTTGCGCGTGTCGCTCGTCTGAATCGGCGCTGGTTGAGTAGGCCGCAGTTGGGCCGTATCGAAACCGACCCGATTCAGACGAGCGGCCAAACGATAACTACGCAGCATAGACCGCTGTTTCTCACTGCCCTGGCCGCGCTCCTCGTCCTGGCCGAATTCTGGGTGGCTCCCTTCCCCATCTCCCCGCCCGACACACCGGACTTCTACCGCCAGTTGGCCGCGGACTCCACGCCCGGCGCGCTGCTGAATCTGCCGATGAACTACGACCGTCCCGGCTATCTGCTCTACCAGACGGTACACAGAAAACCTCTGACGGTGGCCTACATTAGCCGGGACGACCCCCGCACGCTGACCGAACGGTCGCCGGTGCTGCAACATTTTCGCCATCTGGGGCCGGACATTCTGGACGTGGACCCGGCCGCGCTGGGGCCGACGGTGCTGGCGGATTTGGGCGTGGGCTGGGTGGTGGCGGATCGCTACAAAATGCCCGGCGGATTGGAACGGGAGTATACCAGCGAGCTGGCCGCGGCCATCTTTGCGGGCCAACCGCCCCTCTACGAGGACGAGCGCATCACCGCCTGGCGGGTGACAGCGCCGGACGCGTCTCTGCCCTATCTGCTGCTGGGGCCGTTGGGGTGGGGGCCGCTGGTGGAAGAGGGGGGAATCCGCGGGCGCTGGCTGGGGGAAGAAGCCGCCGAATTGCACTTGCGCCATACGCCCGGGGTGGATGTGACTGTCACCATCCGCTACCGGACCCAGCCCGGTGGGTCCGCGGCGGTCATCCTGCCCGGCCTGGCCGCCACCGCCACTCTGCCGCCCGCGCCGGACGGCGGCGAGATCGCTCTGGACTTCGCCCAATTATTGGCGGAACGACAAGCCTCCACATCCATCGAGACACTGGACGCAATCGCGTTGCAGGCTTCCGCGCCCGCGACAGTCTTTGTCGAATCCATCCATCTGGATCTGCCGTAGCGCATGGCAACCACAAAGACACAAAGAAGATAAGAATTTCTACTTCTTTGTGTCTTTGTGGTTATCCAGAGAGTCGTTGGCGCGGCTCCCGCACCCACAGGGCCAGGAGCAGCGCGCCCCCACCGGCCACCAGCGCGGCCACAACGAAGAGCGCCGCAAAGCCGAAAATCGTCGCCAGCCAGCCGCCCAGGATAGGGGCGAGAATCAACACCGGAGCCAGGAGCGTGTTGGTCAGCCCGATGTACGTGGGTCTGTCTTCGGGGGCGCAGAACTCCAGAATGATATTCAGGCTGGACGCCTGTTCTCCGGCCAGGGCCGCGCCCAACAGAATGAATGTGAGTACCAGCCAGCCCGCGCTGGGTGCGAGCAGGGCAACCAGCGGCGCACCGGCCATCGCCAGCGCCGCGCCGGTCAAGACGGCTTTGTGCCCCACCCGGTCGCCGGTGATGCCCCAGACCAGATTTAGCACGGCCACGCTGCCGATGAGCACACCCGTAAGTAGCCCCACCCCTGCACCGTCCAGAGCAAAGCGCTCCCTGCCATAGACGATGAAAAAGCCGGTCGCCATCGCGCCCAGATTCACAACCGTGCGGCTGATCAGGTAGCGCCGGTAGTTGGCATCCCGGCGCAGGATTGTCGGCAAGTAGGCCAGGTAGCGCACCAACGGCACACGCTCTTTGGTAGTCGTGCTTGGTGGTTCCCGGGTCAGCGACAGGCCGATCCACGAGAGCATCACAAAGAGAAAGGCCAGAAAAACGAGCGTGGCGAAATTGTGGGGATAGACGTAGGCGTCCAGGATGCGTCCCACTGCATAGGCCCCGGCCACGCCCAGCAGCGCGCCCAGCCCGTGACCCAAGCCGGACCAAAGCCCGCGACGCTGGATGGGAATCACTTTGGCGATCATATCAAACCAAGCTGGGGTGGCAATGCCCGCGCTGGCCCCGGCCATCCCCACCCCGGCCAGGAGCAGCACCAGCACAATCCCCGGCGATGACTCGGCCAGAAACCAGACCGCCAGCCCGATCAGCAGATAGGGCACCCGCTCGCCCAGGCCACCGACGAGCATGACAAAAGGCTTTTTGAAGCGCAGCCCTTCGGTGAAGTTGGCCGTAAGCAGTTGGGGCAGATAGTAGCCCAAACTCCAGACGGCGGGCAGAAGACCGATGGCGATCTTTGAATCGGTCAGTTGGCTGATCAGAACCGGCAGCACTGTCTCCCGTGAGATCAGGCTCAACCCCAGCGTGATAAACATAATGTCGGCCATATTGACCGAAAAGTTCCAGGGAAAGTCACGAACAGATTGTTCTTCGGCAGTGATTACAGATTGTTCTTCGGCAGTGATTGGGGTCATTGAGATGCTCGTGGGGGAGAGAAGAAGCGTGAACCGTGAGAAAATGGCCGATTCTCACGGTTCACGCTTTGTGATTTCCAACGTGCTTGCAGGTCGAATCAATACTGCATCCGTCTGCTACCACTGGTAGGGGACTGTCCCGGTCTCGTCGAGTTCGTAGCCCCACCGTCGTGCATAGACCGGGCCGGGCAAAAACTTGTCATCCCGCGCGTCGAGCATCCCTTGCAGCCGGGCATCCAGGCTGCGTTGCAGGGCCGCATAGGTCCGTTTGCCCGCCAGGTTTGTCAGTTGGTAGGGATCGGTTTCGTTGTCATAGAGCAGCCAGGGGCCGTCCAGCGAGCGCACATACGTGTAGCGCCGGGTGCGGATGCCCCGGTAGGAGCGACCGCCCTCCGGTGTGGCGAACTGACCAAAAGGGTGGATACACTGGATGAGCGCCGCGCCGCCGGAGGGGTCATCGCCGCCGTCCAGATAGGGCGCAAAGTCCAGCCCCTGCACAGTTGGGGGAATGGGCAGATCGCACAGGGAGAGCAGCGTAGGCATCAGGTCCACCGTATCCAACAGCCCGTCGTTGCGTCTGCCTGTCCGGCCAAATTTGCCGGGATAGCGCAGCAGAAAGGGCACGCGGATGGATTCCTCCCAGGGGCGCTGCTTCTTCACCTCGCCCTGAGAGCCGAGCATATCCCCGTGATCCGACGTAAAGACGAATACCGTATTATCGGCGATGCCTTCCTTGTCCAGCGTAGCCAACAGTGACCCAATGCAGTCGTCCAGAGCGGTGCAGTGGGCGTAGTAGCCGGCCAGCCACTCTCTGGCCTGTGCTGCCATCCGGTCTGGCACGTTTGGACGCAGTTCGATGGCGTCCGCACTGTACAGGGCCTGATAGCGTTCCGGCGCACTGTCGTAGGGCGCGTGGGGTGGTCCCCAGGAGAGAAAGAGGAAGAAGGGTTTGTCTTTGGGATGGCTGCGAATGTAGAACTGGGCGTCGGCTGTCTGGGCGATGGCGTCGTAGCCTTCCCAGGTCAACTGCTCGTCCGAATCGCCCGCGTAGTATTTGGAGTCGTTGTAGGTGTGGGTGCATTCCAGCACCTTCCAGTAGTCGAAGCCTTTGCGGCTCTCCCAGGGGATAAAAGCGCTGCGGCCCCGGCCATTTACATGCCACTTGCCGATGTAAGCCGTGTCGTAGCCCCCATCCCCAAAGGCGTGGGCAATGGTCGTCTCGTCGTCGCTCAGGTGTACGTCGTTGACAAAGACGCCGTGGGTCAGGGCATACTGGCCGGTGAGCAGGCAGGCCCGGGCCGGACAGCAGACGGGAATCCCCGCCACCGCGTGGATAAAGTTGATGCTCTCGGCGGCCAGCCGGTCGATGTGGGGCGTCTGCACCTGGCTGTTGCCCGCATAGCCCAGCGCGTCCGCCCGCCATTGGTCGGCCAGCACAAAAACGACGTTTGGTTGTGACATTGTTCTCCTCATAGAAAAAGCTAACTTTAGCTGCTGATCTTCAATGTGAACGGGCTGCCGGTAGGAGCGCACCCGCTCAAGTCGATGCGCAGGGCCTCCTCGCCAGCCTGCCAGGACAAAACCTGCCCGCTGCCCAGCATCTCAACCCGTGCAATGTGCGCCAGGTGATAGGGCGAATTGCCACCCAAAGAGCGGATCGCTACGCTGCCACCCGCGGGCCAGGCCATCACCTGGGCGTAGAGCGCATTGTCTTTGGTCGTGAAGCGGATGTCTTCACCCGTGAATGTGGACCGCTTAGTGTCGGTGAAAGCGCCGGATAGCACCTGCGTCGGCCCTTCGCCGAAGAGATACCAGGGCCGGGTGGCGTAGATACCCTCCCCGTTGATCCGCAGCCACGCGCCGATCTCCCGCAACATCTGCTGCTCCACTTCGGGGATTACGCCATCGGCCCGTGGCCCCACATTGAGCAGGAGCGCGCCGTTCTTGCTCACCACATCGATCAGGTCGCCGATGATGTCGTTGGCTGTCTTGTAGTTGTGGTTGTCAATATACCCCCAGGAGTTCTTCGAGACCGACGTATCGTTCTGCCAGAAAAGTCCCCGGATGTGGCTCTCCTGCCCCCGTTCGATGTCGAAGACGGTTGTCCCTGCGGGGAAGGCGTCGAATTTGTTGTTGACAGCCACACCCTTGCCCCACGCCGCCGCGCTGTTGTAGTAGTAGGCTGCAAACTGCTTCAGGTAGGGCTTGAAGGCCAGATTCTGAATCCACCAATCAAACCAGATTAATTGGGGCTGGTACTTGTCGATCAGCTCGCAGGTGCGCAAGAGCCAGTCCTCCAGAAAGGCCTGATCCGGCGCATTGTCGTAATACTGTTCGTAGGGGCGTTGGCCCAGCACGCCTTTGGCCGGGCCGTAGAAGTCCGCGTAGGCCGGGTCCTGCACGTCGGACGGGAAAGTGTTGCCGCCGTTCATAAACCACCAGTGTTCGGCCCGGTGAGTGGAAAGGCCAAAGACCATTCCTTCTGCTCGCACTGCATCGGCCAGCTCGCCGATCAGGTCCCGTTTGGGACCCATCTCCGCCGCGTTCCAGCGGCTCAACGCGCTGGCGTACATCTGAAAGCCGTCGTGATGCTCGGCCACAGGCACAACAAAGCGTGCGCCCGCCTGGGCAAAAAGGCTGGCCCAGGCCGCGGGATCGTACTTCTCCGCCTTGAACTGGGGGATAAAATCTTTGTAGCCAAAACGGTCCTGGGGGCCGTAGGTGGCCCGGTGGTGCTCCCAGACCGCCGAGCCTTTTTCGTACATACGCCGGGGATACCACTCGTTGCCAAAGGCGGGCACGGCGTAGACGCCCCAGTGGATGAAAATGCCGAACTTGCCGTCGATGTACCAGTCGGGAATTTCATAGCCTTCCAGGGAATCCCAGGAGGCGGCGAAGGGTCCCCCAGCGATTGTCTGTTGGATGTTTGCCAGACGCTCTCTGTTCATTGTACTATCATCCTAGCCCGGTGTTGCCGGTTGATCTGGTGGGAGGAAAGTGAAAAATGCGTATCTTCAATACATCCGGTCCTTGCAACCCGGACCTGCACTATACGGTCATGCGGGAAGATTTGGTTGCTACAGGTCAGCAACTGGTGGAACAGGGCCGCTATTTTACGATTTTCGCCCCGCGCCAGGCAGGCAAGACCACCTACTTCCAGCTTCTCTTTCGCCATTTGCAGCATCAGAACTTCACACCTGTCTGGATCAGCTTTGAAAGTCTACGCACGATTGGCCGGGAAAAGTTCTATCAGGTGATGGGTCACGAGTTGCAGCGCGCTCTGGCATCTTACGGCTTAAAGCTGAACTACTCGTTTGCTGATCAGGTGGACGTGCAGCATTTTTTTGAAGCGCTCCGCGCAGAGACCCCGCGCATTGTCCTGGTCATCGACGAATTTGAAGATGTACCTGCGGCGGTGATGAGCGAATTGTTGCACGCCTTCCGCAAGATGTACCACCAGAAGGAGTATTACGCCCTGCATTCTTTGGCTTTGGTGGGCGTCGGCTCTCTGGCCGAGCTGGTTGTCTCGTCGGCTTCTCCTTTCAATATCGTGGACGAGCTACAGATTCCCTACTTCTCCCGGGGCGAGGTTGAGCATCTGATTGGGGAGTATGTCAGCGACTCAGGCCAACGCTTCGCCCCCGAAGTACTTCAGGCAATCTACGACAACACCCAGGGGCAACCGGGGCTGGTCTGCGCGCTCTGTCACTATCTGGTCACAGCGGCTGTTCCCAACCGGGCCGAGCCGGTAACCCAGGATGCCTTCTATGCAACCCTGCGCCACTTTCTGACTGAACGGCTGGACAAGAATATCCTGAATGTTGTGCAAAAGGCAAAGGAAAAGCAGGCCTTTATGCTGCGTCTGCTTTTCGATGACAACCCGATTCCTTTCACCGTTGATGATGAGAACATTGCCTATCTTCACGCCAACGGGGTGGTGGACAATGTGGACGGCTTCGTCGAGATTCCTGTGCCCCTGTATAGCAAGCGGCTGATCACTGCCTTCCGTCCGCTGATCCAGGGCGAGACACGTCTGTAGGACGGAATGGTATTCCGTCCGCTGCGGGCGGATTGCCAATCCGCCCTACGAACGCTACTCCACAACGATAACCGTATCTGCCGCGTCCACCGGGGCGGCGGGCAGTTGGATAAGCAGGGACGAATCGTCGCGGGTAACGGGCAGCGCTACACCGTTCGCCAGCAGCCGGGCGCTGTCGCCGGTCAGCCCTTCCACCCGCAGCAGACCGTCCGCGGGCCAGGTGAAGAGGTGCAGGTAGACTCGCTCCCCGGCGCGGGCGGTGCGGATGTCCTCCCGCCCCTGGACCGGGCCGGGTTTTGTCCCGTAGACCGACTCCCCGTTGGCAGCCATCCAGCGGCCCATCTCCTGCAGCCGCTCTACACTGGGCTGGGGGATCACACCCTCGGCGGTGGGCCCCACATTGAGCAGGTAGTTGCCCCCTTTGCTCACAATGTCCACCAATTTCTGGATAAGTTCCGTGCTGCTTTTCCAGTTGTGGTCGTTGACTTTGAAGCCCCAGGTGTCGTTGATGGTGGCCGGGGTCTCCCAATCTAAATCGGTTAACTCGCCGGGGATGCGGTTGTCGCCCGCCGACGCGTAGTCGCCCAGACCGTTGCCCAGACGCCCGCAGACCAGGCAATCGGGCTGGATGTTGTGTACTAGTTCCAGCAGGGATTCGCTCTGGGCCCGGCTGATGCCTTTGGGCGTGTCGAACCAAATGACGGCGATTGGCCCGTAGTTGGTGAGCAGTTCTATGACCTGGGGTTTGACGTAATTGTCGATGTAGTCGGCGAAGGCCGCCGCGCTGGGGATGAAGTCCCAGTCGTTGCCGTCGCCGCCGGGGTGATGCCAATCCTGGGTCTGGGAGTAGTAGAAGCCCAGCCGCACCCCCTGCTTACGGCACTCGGCGGCCAGCTCGGCCAGCACATCCCGGCCAAAGGGCGTGGCATCCACAATCGAATAGTTGGTCTGGGCGGATTTGAAGAGGCAGAAGCCGTCGTGATGCTTGGATGTGATGACGATGTACTTCATTCCCGCGGCTTTGGCCAGAGCCACCCAGCCCGCCGCATCGAATTTCACCGGGTTGAACTCTTTGGCAAGCTGCTCGTATTCGGCCACGGGAATCTCGGCCCGCTGCATAATCCACTCGCCGATGCCGGGAATGGCCCGCCCCTTCCAGATGCCAGCGGGGATGGCGTAGAGTCCCCAGTGGATAAAAAGACCGAACTTGGCGGCCCGCCACCAGTCCAGGCGCGGGTCGGTGCGGGCTTCCGGGCGCTGGCCGCGGGCCGGGTCAAAGACCAGACGGCTTACTGTCTGGTCATAGCCCCGGCGCAGAAGAAGGGTGGCGACGTCGGAGATAGTGGCGTTCTGCTCCGTCGCCATCTCGCGCATAGCCTCCGCCAGCCGTTCGGGGATGGCAACTGTCAAATCTTCCATTGAATGCTCCTTGGGGGTGTGGTAGGGCGGACTGACAGTCCGCCCTACGGGTTGTGCCTGGCGTCTGAGAGGCGGACTGACAGTCCGCCCTACGGGTTGTGCCTGGCGTCTGAGAGGCGGACTGTCAGTCCGCCCTACGGGTTGTGCCTGGCGTCTGAGAGGCGGACTGTCAGTCCGCCCTACGGGTTGTGCCTGGCGTCTGAG